>PWVY01000329.1 GCA_003561665.1 Thermoplasmata archaeon | reverse complement strand
CCCGCCCCCGTCTCCGCGATCAACGCATCCTTCCCCATCCGCCGCGCCAACAACGCTTGCCCCATCACGTTGTTGAACTTGTGAGCCCCTCCATGCACCAAATCCTCACGCTTCAAATACACACGAGCATCCACGCGCTCGCTCAAGGACGGACAAAACGTCAGCGGCGTCGGTCGGCCCCCGTACGACGCGAACAACCCCGCAAGCTCCGCCTGGAAGCCCTCATCCTTCATGGCCTCATCGTGCGCGCGGGCAAGCTCCTCAAGCGCGGGGATCACCGTCTCCGGAACGAAGCGACCCCCGAACATCTCGAAATACCCCTCCTCTGGGTCATCCAACACGCGCCTGGTCATGCCGAGACCTCCTCACGGACAGCCCGAGCGAAGGCGCGCATCCGATCAGGATCGTTCACCCCGTCGGTCTCGATCCCGCTGGAGACGTCCACGCACCCCGGACGCACCGTCGAGGCGGCCTCGCGGACGTTGTCCGAGGTGAGGCCACCAGCGAGAACGATTCGTTCGCGGGGGACCTTGTCCACGATGCGGCGGACCGCATCCCAGTCCAAGGCTTCACCATGGCCTCCATACCCGTCCTTGAGCGCGTCAAGGACCACGCGGTCAGCGACGCTAAGCGCATCCTCGATCACGCGAACCGACGCCTTGAGGGTGTCCTTGATGCCCATGGCGAGCCAAAGGCCCACGCCATGGTCCTCTGCGAGTTCGTGGGGAGGCTTCGTGTCGTAGGGAAGTTGCAGGGTGTCGGGGTTGACGGTGTCGAGTGCGTCGTGAAGGGTCTCGTATGATTGGGTTACGGTGACGAGCACGGTGTTCGTGGTTCCGGGGGCGGTCCGGGCGAGGGTTCGTGCTTGTGCGGGGTCCAGGTTGCGGTGGCTTCGGGGGGCGTGGACGACGAGGCCGATGTGGTCGGCGTCGTGTTCGGTGGCGTGGTGGATGTCGCGTGGGGTGGTGAGGCCGCAGTACTTGATCTCGGTCATGCGGGGGCCTCCGTGAGGCGTTGGATGAAGGCGGCGGGGTCGGGTGCGTTCATGGCGGCGGTGCCGACGAGGATGCCTTGGGCTCCGGCTTGGAGGGCTTGGGTGACGTCGTGGGGGGTTTGGATGCCGCTGAGGTGGAGCACGGGGCAGGGGGGGTCGTGGTGTTTGAGGAGGCGTTGGGTTCGGTCGGGGTGGTGTTGGAGGGTGTCGAGGTCGCGTTGGTTGATGCCGATGAGGCTGGGTTGGGCGTCGATGGCGGTTTCCATCTCGTGAGGGGTGGTGGCTTCGACGAGGGTTTCGAGGCCGAGGTCGTGGGCTTTTTGGACGGCGTCGTGGACGGTGAGGGGGGTGTGGTTTTCGTGGGGGAGGCGGGCGATGATGAGGATGGCGCTTGCGCCGTGGGCTTTGGCGGCGTGGAGTTGGTCTTCGTGGAGGAGGAAGTCTTTCATGAGGGTGGGGAGGCCGGTGGCGTGGGCGTGTTGGAGGTTGTGGAGGTGCCCGTTGAAGTGGTCGGGGTCGGTGAGGACGCTGATGCCGTGGGCGCCGCCTTTTTGATAGGCGTGGGCTTGTTGGGTGGGGTCGTTGTCCCATCGTGTGCCGTCGGGGCGGGCGGGTTTGATCTCGGCGAGGATGGCGGGGCGGTGGTTTCGTACGTTTTGGGCGAGGGAGGGTGGTTGCGTTTGGGGGGGGTTTTGGGGGCGTTGGTCGTAGTAGCCGTTGTCGAGGCGTTCTTGGGTGGCGTGGACGAGTTCGTTGAGCACGTTCATGCCTCGTTGCTGGTTTGGATGTAGGCGTCGAGGACGTCAAGGGCGTCTCCGTTGTCGAGGGCTTGGCGGGCTTGTTGGACGCCTTCTTGGGGTGTTTTGGCTTTCTTGGCGCCGTAGAGGGCTACGCCGGCTTCGGCGATGACCATCTCGGTGCGGGGGCCTTGGTCGCCTTGGAGGATGCTGCGCACGAGGTCGGCGGCTTTCTCGGGGGGGACGCCTTTGACGTCTTTGATCTCGGCGCTTTGGACGCCCAGTTCGCTGGGTGTGAGGTGGCCGGTGGTGATCTCGCCGTCGTTGACGCGGGCGATGCGTGTGGGTCCCACGATGCTGACTTCGTCGAACCCGGGGGCGCCGTGGGCGACGACGCCTTCGATCCCGATCAGTCGCATGGCCTCGGCGACTTCGCGTACGAGCTCGGGGCTGCCGACGCCGACGAGTTGGTGGGTGGGTTTGATGGGGTTGGTGAGGGGACCGAGGATGTTGAAGACGGTGGGGACGCCGAGTTCGCTCCGGGGGTTGGTGGCGTGCTGCATGGCGGGGTGGTAGGCGGGGGCGTAGAGGAAGGCGAACCCGGCTTCGTGGAGGAGGCGGGGAACGTGCTCAGGGGGTGTTTCGATGTTGGCTCCGAGGGCTTCGAGCACGTCGGCGCTTCCGCTGGGGCTGGTGACGCTTCGGTTGCCGTGTTTGGCGACGGGCATGCCGGCGGCGGCGACGATGAAGGCGCTGGTGGTGGAGACGTTGAAGCTTTTGACGAGGGCGCCGCCGGTGCCGCAGGTGTCCATGACGGTGTCGGGGCGGTTGGGG
>PWVY01000291.1 GCA_003561665.1 Thermoplasmata archaeon | reverse complement strand
GATGAGGATGAAGAGGCCGGTGACGGCGAGGGCGAAGGCGAGCATGCCGCCGAGGGGTTCGTTCACGTAGAGGAGGGAGGGCACGGCGGCGAGGAGGAGAGTGCCGCCGAGGAGTCGTGCCTTCCACAGGGTGTTCATGGGGTGCGAATCGGGGGGTGTGGGATGAGGCTTGCGTATTCTTGTGGTGGGGTGCATCATGGCCATCTTAATACGGTGGTGGGCATGGTTGGGGGGAGGAGAGCATCGTGGCCCCTGCGAGGACTCGGTTTTACGTGGTTGCAGGCCTCACGTTGCTGATCGGGGGGTTCGTGGTCGCGTCGTTGATGCAGCCGATGTTCGGGACGCGTGAGGATTTCTCGATGTACAACACGCGGTGGAACGGGGCTAGTGACCTGGCGGGGGATGTGTACGGGACGGGGAGTTTGGTGCCTGCCTTCTCGTTGGCGACGGGCGATGAGGAGGCCACGTTGGCGCATCGGAGCTTCGCCTCGTACGATTTGGACCCGTTAGAGCATACGGTGCTTTCGCTGGGTCCAAGCAAGGATGTCACGGAGCGGGAGGCGGCGTGGCTTGCCTCGTTCGTGGAGGAGGGGGGTCGTTTGGTGGTGGCGGATAACTTCGGGAGCGGGAACCGGTTCTTGGAAGCCTCCGGCGCGGAGACGCGCATCGATGGGGAGCTGGTCGCGGATTTGGCGTACAGCAAGCAACCGCCCTTCGTCGTCGTCACGGACATCACGGATCATCCGGCCACGGGGGGCGCGGGGGAGGTGTTGCTCGATCATGGGAGCGTGCTTTCGCCGGGAGAGAACGCGACGGTTCTCATGCGAACGGGAGCGTCGGCGTGGTTGGATGCGAACCTGAACATGGTTCAGGATCCTGGCGAGGCGAGCGGGCCTTTCGCGTTGATGGCGGTGGAACCGGTGGGGAACGGGACCGTGCTCGCGGTGAGTGACCCAAGCGTGTACATCAACGGGATGCGGGACCAGGCGGACAACGAGCGCTTCTCCATGGGTCTTGTTGCTTGGATGAATGAGGGGGACAGGGCGGTGTTGATCGATGAAGCGCATCGCGCGTACCCGGACCCGGTGCGTTTCTTGGGCGTCACGATGGGCGAGATGAGCGACCGCGCGGCCTGGGGGTTGGGGTTCTTCGCGTTCGGCCTGTTCTTGTTGTTCGCGGTGGGTCGCCCGGAAGCATGGGCCAGGAAGGCGAACGCGCGGCTTCAAGACCTTATAGGGCGCGTGTTCCCGCAAGAGGAGCCAGAACGGCATGATCCGGTCGAGATCGTGGCAAAACGACACCCGGGGTGGAACAAAAGCACTTTAGAAGAGGTACGGGTAACTTGGGAGGGGCACGATGCAGGTTCGAAAGATCGCGGATGAGCTCGAGAGCGTCCGCGAGGCGGTGGCTCAAACCGTCACAGGGTACGATGATGCCGTCACGGATCTGCTTGTAGGCCTCATCGCGGACGGGCACGTTCTCTTGGTCGGAGTCCCTGGTTTGGCCAAGACGACGCTTGCTAAAGCCTTCGCGCGCGCCGTGGGCATGGAGTTCGGTCGTGTGCAGTTCACGCAGGATATGCTCCCGGCGGATGTGACGGGTCACTACTACTACGACCAAGGAGACGCCGAGTTCCGCGTGCGCAAGGGGCCCGTGTTCACGAACGTTCTCTTGGCGGATGAGGTCAACCGTGCGCCTCCCAAGACGCAAAGCGCCATGTTGGAGGCCATGCAGGAGGGGCAAGCGACCATCGAGGGGGAAACGTTCCCGTTGCCGGAGCCGTTCTTCGTGATCGCGACGTTGAACCCGGTGGACGTGGAGGGCGTGTACCACTTGCCGGAGGCGCAGTTGGACCGGTTCTTGTTGCGTTCCCGCATGGAGTACTTGGATGCCGAGACCGAGCGGGCCATGCTCGCCAGGCAAGCCAACCACCCGTCCTTGCCGGATCCCGTGCTGGATGCGGCGACCGTGAAGGCCGCGCAAGAGGCCGCAGAGAACATCGTCGTCGCCGAGCCTGTGATCGCGTACGTGCAGGCCTTGGGGGAGGCCACGCGGGAGCATGAGGCCATCGAGCTGGGGACAAGCCCTCGTGCGATGGAGCACCTGATGCACGCCTCACGCGCGCATGCCTTGCTTGAGGGGCGTGATTACGTGATCCCGGAGGATGTTCAAGCCGTCGCCGTGGGCGTTTTGGCGCACCGGTTGATCTTGGACGTGGATGCGGAGATGGAGGGCAAAACGGACGTGGGCATCGTCAAGGACGTGCTGGATACCACGCCCGTGCCGAAAGGGTTCAGGGGCGCGGATATCGAGGATGAGAAAACACCCGAAACCCTCGACGACGAAGCTTCCGAGGTTGACGAGGAGGACGCCTCTGACGAAGAAGAAGCGGACGTTGAGCCTGAACCTGTGGAGGCGCAGGATGAGGAGGATCAGGAGCCTAATCGGGAGGAGAAGGAGAAGGATTCGTCGGTGCGGTTCACGGTGAAGGACCGGTTCGAGGATTGGTGAGGTAGCTGTGGAGCGCTTTGGGGGGCCTATGGGTGGTTGGTTGTGGTTCGTGGGCCTCGT
>PWVY01000250.1 GCA_003561665.1 Thermoplasmata archaeon | reverse complement strand
GCCTCCCCCGCCACATCCAACGCCTTCGTCTCCACTACAACCTCCGAACCCGACAAACGCCGCTTCACCAAGTGATCAAACGGGACATCCAACCGCTCCGCCACCGCCCCCGCCAACCCCCGAGCCCCCTCATCCGGCGCCAGCACCGACCCCACGCCACGATCCTCCAACGCAGCCGCGATCTCAGGCATCGCCCTCCCCTCCACGCAGGGACCCTCAAAGAAATCCAGAACCTGCCTCGAATGAACATCCACCGTCACGAACCCATCAGCACACGACGAAAACGCACGCAACACGGCCCGAGCGCTCACCCCCTCCCCGTCCTCGAAGGAACGATCCTGCCGCGCATACGAAAGGTACGGGACAGCCAACCACCGCTCGGTGGCACCAGCTTCCAACGCAGCATCGCATGCAAGGATCGCCTCCACGAAACGCTCATTCGGCCGCGCATCCGCGACAACCACAACCCGATCATCCACGAGTTCGTCCATGCGAACATGCAGTTCACCATCTGGGAACGTGGAAACATCCAACACGGACCAATCAACACCCAATTCCTCGCCAACCCGCTCCGCCAAATCAGCCCGTTGAGGCACCGCCGTAACGTGCATCAGGACGCGCAACGCGTCTCCAGGATAAAACCCGCGGTCCCCACGCGACCGTCAGGCCCCCCAGGGCCAAGCGTGCATCCCTGGAAGGCTTTTATGCGGGGCCCAGCTACATGGTACACACCGAGGTCCGGAAATTTCAAGGCTCACGACGCAAACACGGCCCCGGACCCCCATATTGCGCACCGAGGACCCTGGATGGAAACAAACCAATCCCCCCCCGAAGACGCGCCCACGTCCCAAGACGACGACGCCCCCGAGGATCCAATCGTACGAATCCCCGTCAAAGATTGGGTCGAAGGACACTCCATCGAGTCCACCAACAACGTCGACATCCCTGACCACCTCGTGGATCAGGTCATCGGCCAAGAACTCGCAGTAGAAGTCGTCAAGAAGGCGGCCGAACAGCGCCGCCACGTGATGATGATCGGAGATCCCGGCACCGGGAAAAGCATGCTCGCGCAAGCCATGAGCGCTCTCCTCCCACCCGATGAACTTGAAGACGTCATCGTTTACCCGAACCAAGACGACGAGAACAACCCACGCGTCCGCGTCGTCCCGGCAGGCAAAGGGCGCGAAATCGTCAACGCTCAAAAGGCCGAAGCACAGAAACGGGAGGAACGGAAAGCCACGCTTCAACTTTTCATCATGCTCGCAATCGGTGCATTCGCGTTCCTCTACTTCCTTCAAACACGCGACGTGACCGTGCTGCTCGTCGGTGTCATCGCTGCCGCCATCCTCTTCCTCGTAATGCGCCAGATGGGTTCACGCGAAACACAAAGCGTTCCCAAGCTCCTCGTCACCAACGACAAGCGATCCCAACCCCCGTTCGAGGACGCAACGGGGGCTCACGCAGGAGCCTTGCTCGGGGATGTCCGCCACGACCCTTTCCAGAGCGGAGGGCTTGGCACCCCCGCTCACGAGCGCGTTGAGCCTGGAGCCATCCACAAGGCACACCGCGGAGTGTTGTTCATCGACGAGATTAACACGCTCCGTATGGAAAGCCAACAGCAACTTCTCACGGCTCTCCAGGAGAAGCAATTCTCCATCATGGGCCAAAGCGAACGCTCTAGCGGTGCCATGGTGAAGACGGAAGCTGTGCCTTGCGACTTCATCCTCGTAGCCAGCGGGAACCTTGACGCGATCGAGGGCCAGCCGGGGAACCCTCTAAACCAAGGCATGCACCCCGCCCTTCGGTCCCGGATTCGAGGATACGGGTACGAAGTGTACATGAATTCGGACATGCCGGATACGAACGATAACCGCCGCAAGCTCGTACGCTTCATCGCTCAGGAGGTTTCCAAGGACGGGAAGATTCCCCATTTCGACCGGGGAGCTATCACGGAGCTTCTGCGCGAGGCCCAACGGCGCAGCGGTCGGAAAGGACGCTTAACGCTTCGCCTTCGTGAACTAGGTGGGCTTGTTCGTGTCGCTGGCGACGTTGCCGTCGAGGAGAAAGCCCCGATCGTGACGGGCGAACACGTACGACGTGCAAAACGTGTCTCCCGTTCGCTTGAGCAGCAAATCGCGGATAAGACGATCACAAGGCGCCAGGATTATCGATCGTTCAAAACGGGTGGAGAGGCCATCGGACGTGTCAACGGGTTGGCTGTGATGGGGGGGGACCAGGTTGGTGAACCCAGCGGTCTTATGCTACCGATCGTAGCCGAAGTTACGCCAGCGCAGAGCAAGAACGAAGGTCGTGTCATCGCCACAGGGAAGCTGGGGGAAATCGCAGAGGAAGCCGTGCAGAACGTGAGCGCTCTAGTGAAGAAGTACACCGGCGTCGACATGAGCGATTTGGATGTCCATATCCAGTTCATCGGCACGTACGAGGGGGTGGAAGGTGACAGCGCATCGATCAGCGTCGCGACAGCCGTGATCAGTGCGTTAGAGGATTTGGCTGTTGATCAAAGCGTAGCCATGACGGGATCGCTTAGCGTCCGCGGGGAGGTTCTCCCCGTGGGAGGCGTCACGCCGAAGATCGAGTCTGCTGCAGCCGCGGGGATCAAGAAGGTGGTTATTCCCAAAGCCAACGAAGACGATGTTTTGCTCAGTGATGACTACCAGGGGAAAGTGGAGGTCATCGCGTGCGAGACGTTGGATCAGGTCATGGAGCACGTGCTCGTGGGTCAAGCAAAGCAGTCTTTGTTGACGCGTTTGGCTGATGCCATCGCCAAAAGCACGGGCGGAACTGCTAGGGACCAGGATCTTCCTGGAGGCCAGCCCACCGGTGCCGCTTAAGGGTGCGTCGATTCGTGGTAGTTAAACGTGTGTGACCCCGAACGAAATCGTTAAGTGTCGGTTCCGTCGCTGCGTGTTCTTGTGCAATCGTCGACACGGAGCGGTTTGGTGTTGTGCCTGCTCGTCGTGGCGTTGACGGGTTGCATCGCCTCGACGGGGTCCGAGGCAGAGCTTCATGTCAGCGACGGGTCCGGCGACATCGTCGTCCATGTGTTGTTGGAAGGGGGTGAGCTTTCGTCGGCGGATGCGTGGTGGTCCGAGGACGCTCCGGAGTTGGATGTGAGTTTATCGGACCAGGCGGACCGGTATGAGGCTCTTGTGTTCAAGAACGACATCCGGGTTAACGGTCCCCAATCGCTGGTGGGTTCGACCTCGCAGGCGGTCTTCACGTGGGATTCTGGCACGTCGCAGACGATCGCTGAACCGGGGGATCGGTTCGAGGTGATCATTGTGGATGTGACGGATGATCGGGTTGTTGCCAGTTACGCGTTGACGATCGTAGCCTAGGGTCCTCGTGCGTTGTCCGAAGCAGGTTTCTATCAGGGGCTTGTTGGCTCGTTGATGCCCATGCGCGGGATGTTCTTGGGACGTTTCCAGCCGTTCCATAATGGCCATTTGAGCGTGCTTGAGACGATCAGAGAGGAGGTGGATCGGTTATTGGTTGTGGTTGGGTCAAGCCAGTATTCTCACTCGTTCGAGAACCCGTTCACGGCGGGGGAGCGGGTTTGGATGATCGAGGAGGCGTTGAAGGCGAAGGATATGAGCGCGTCGATCATCCCGGTACCGGATATCCATCGGAACTCGTTGTGGGTCAGCCATGTGGAGACGTTCGTTCCACCGTTCGAAGTTTGTTACATGAACAACCCGTTGCCGAAGCGGTTGTTCCGGGAGGCAGGGTACGAGATTCGAACGTTCGATCTTGTGGAGCGGGATCGGTTCGAGGCGACGCGGATCCGGGAGATGATGCGCCGGGAGGATGAGGGGTGGAGGGAGCTGGTCCCGGTTGAGGTTGCGCGGGTTGTGGACGAGGTGGATGGGGTTCAGCGCTTGCATGATGTGACGTGCAGCGATTCGTCGCAGGCGCTGGATGCGGATTTCGCCTAGTCACACATCGAGGACTTCGACTTCGTCGGCGTGGTCCATGATGAACTCCCTGCGTGGGGTGACTTTGTCGCCCATGAGGATGTTGAAGAGTTCGTCGGCTTGCACGGTCTCTTCGGTGCGGACGAGGCCAAAGGAGCGCGTTTCGGGGTCCATGCAGGTTTCCCAGAGTTGCTCAGGGTTCATCTCGCCGAGGCCTTTGAAGCGTTGAACCGTCGTGTTGCCGCCCCATTCTTCGACGAGGCGGTCCTTTTGATCCTCAGAGTACACGTACTCGCTTTTCGTGCCTTTCTGGACCCTGTAGAGGGGAGGCATGGCGATGTAGACATGCCCGTTCTCGATGAGGGGCCTCATGTGGTTCCAGAAGAACGTGAGCAGGAGGGTCCTGATGTGGCTCCCGTCGACATCTGCATCCGTCATGAGGATGATCTTGTCGTAGCGGAGGTTTTCGAGGTCGAATTCGTCGCCGATGCTTGTCCCGATGGCCGTGATGAGGGCTTGGATCTCGTTGTTCTTGAGCGCTCGGTCGAGGCGGCTTTTCTGGACGTTGAGAATCTTCCCTCGTAGCGGGAGGATGGCTTGGTAGTCTCGTTCGCGGCCTTGCTTTGCGCTTCCCCCTGCGCTGTCGCCCTCCACGATGAACAGTTCGCTTTTGGCTGGATCGCGCGTGCTGCAGTCGGCGAGTTTGCCGGGGAGGTTGGTGCTTTCAAGCAGGCCTTTCCTGCGGGTGAGTTCGCGGGCTTCTTTGGCTGCGATGCGTGCTTGAGCAGCTTGGACGGCTCGTTGGACGATCGCGTCGGCGCTTTTCGGATGCTCAAGGAACCATTCGGAGAGGTATTGGTTGGTCAGGCTTTGCACGATGCCTTTGACCTCGCTGTTCCCAAGGCGGGTCTTGGTTTGGCCTTCGAATTGGGGGTCGGGGACTTTGACGCTGAGGATCCCGGTGAGGCCTTCGCGGCAGTCGTCGCCTTTGAGCGTCATCTCGCCGTCGAGGTGCCCGTTTTCTTCGGCGTATCGGTTCATCACGCGCGTGAGCGCGGTTTTGAACCCGGTGAGGTGGGTGCCTCCTTCGTGTGTGTTGATGTTGTTCACGAAGCTGTGGACGTTCTGGTTGTACCCGTCGGTCCATTGGAGGGCGAGGTCGACTTCCACGCCTTCTTGGCGGTCGATGAACGCGACGGTCTCTTCCGTGATGGGGTCGTTGTTGCGGTTGAGCCATCCGACGAACTCGACGACGCCGCCCTCTGCGTGGTAGGTCTCTTGTTTGTCGTTGCGTTCGTCGGTGAGGGTGATCTTGAGCCCGCGGTTGAGGTATGCGAGCTCGCGCATCCGGGTGGAGAGGGTGAGGAAGTCGAAGTCGATGTCTTCGAAGATCTCAGGGTCGGGGCGGAAGCTGATCTTAGTTCCTGTTTCGTCTGTGGTCCCGATCTCTTCGATGGGTCCTTCGGGGACGCCACGTTCGTAGCTTTGTGCGTAGATATTGCCCTCGCGGGAGACGGTGGCTTCAAGTCGCTCGGTGAGGGCGCATACGACGCTGACGCCGACGCCGTGGAGGCCTCCGCTGACTTGGTAGACTTTTTCGTCGAACTTTCCTCCGGCGTGGAGGACCGTCATGACGATCTCGAGCGCGGAGCGTTCGTATTTGGGGTGTTCATCGACGGGGATGCCTCGACCATCGTCTTGGACGGTGACGCTGTTGTCCTTGTGGATGGTGACTTGGATCTCGTCGCAGTACCCGGCGAGGGCTTCGTCGATGCTGTTGTCCACGATCTCGTAGACGAGGTGGTGGAGGCCTCGGGATCCGGTGGACCCGATGTACATCCCGGGGCGTTTCCGTACGGCTTGGAGGCCTTCGAGCACTTGGATGCTGGCGGCTCCGTATTCGTTTTCGCCGGGGTCGGGCATGGGAGGGTCGTCGTCGGGCATTGGGAACACTTCACGCGCGTAGGCGCGCCGCGCGGGCGCGTAGGTGGCTGGGGCTATTGGAACCGTCCTGAAGAACCCATCGCTTGAGGCGGGGTTCGAGCGAGGGTTGAGGTTTGTCCGGTTGCTGTGTGGGTGGGGGTGTGCGAGGTGGGCCGGACATGTGGGGATGCTTCGAGAATATCGGGATAGCGTTGAAGTGGGTTGGGGGAGCACCAGAGGGGTGGCGTGATGCATGATGTGTGCTGATTCACCTCCGGCGGGTCTAACGACGAGCGGTTGCGCTGGTTCCGATGGAGGGTATGCTCGGGATGCATGGCTTCATCGGAGGGTGTTGCATCATGTGGATAAGGATCAGGGCGGGGGGTACAGCTGGGATCCCTCGGAGTACGTGCCGGTCGCGATCGCAGATGAGGGGGGCGAAAGCTTGGTGTTCGCGAAGACGTGATGGGGAGATGGCGTCGACTGGCGGGGAGTTAGAGGGCCCGCGGCGAGAATCGAACCCGCCTCCACGGCTCCACAGGCCGTGAGGATGACCTCTACCCTACGCGGGCCAACAGGTGTGCCGCGTTGCGCGGCGGCGCCATGTACCCGTATCTGGCTTAAAAGCGTATTGGAGGCGGGAGGGTTAGATGTCCTGTTCAAGTTCACGGACGAGGCGGCGCATCTTGTTCTCTCGGTTGCGGGCGGCGTGCATGAACGCTTCGTCTCGTGTGTCTTCGGCGATGAGGACGATCATGCGTCCAAGGCGTTGTCGTCCGGTGCGTCCTCGGCGCTGGATGAGGCGGATCTCGCTGGGGACGGGCTCGTAGAAGACGACGAGGTCGACGCTGGGGATGTCAAGGCCTTCTTCGGCTACGCTGGAGGCTACGAGAACGCGAAAGGCGCCCTCTCGCATGTTGTCGAGCACGGCTTTCTGTTCCGTTTGACTCATCCCGGCATCGCCGTCTCGGTCGGCTTGGCCAACGAACTTCTCGGCTTGGATCCCTTCGTTCTGGAGTGCGCGGAGGATGCTGGCGATGGTGTCGCGGTATTGCGCGAACACGATGATGAGGCCGTCGGGGTTCTCGCGTGTTTCTTGTTGGAGGACCCGAGTGAGGGCTCTCATTTTAGGGTGGCTTGGGCCCTGGTGGTCTTGGATTCGGTTGAAGATGTCCGCGATGCGGGGATCGCCGAGGAAGGCGCGTGCTGATTTGCTGCTGGCGTCTTTGCTTTGGCGTTTGAGATAGTCTTTGAAGGGTTCGATGCCTTGGGTTTCGATGAGTTCGAGGGCGTGGAGGGCTTGCATGAGGACGCCCTGGTTGTGGAGCATGCCGAAGAGGGGTCCTTTGTTTCGGGCTGTGTCGAGTTCGCCTCTGATCTTGTTGCCTGCTTGGATGGTGTCTTTGCGTGAGACATACGGTTTGGGGGGGAGGTAGCGGGCTCGTTTGAGGGGTTCGGCTCGTTCGGTGACGATCTCGTTGATCTGGTTTCGGATGCGTTCGAGGGGGGCGTTGAGGGGTACGCGGACCCAGCGGACTTGAGTGTCTTTGACGTAGGGGGCGATGTCGGGGCTTTGGGCGTCTCGTCCTTCGATTCGTTCGATGTGCAAGTTCTCGGTGACTTCTCGGATGCGTTGTCGGTCGCCACCGGGGCTGGCGGTGAGAGCGATGAGGGTCCCGTCGGGGCGGTCATGGGCGTATCGGTGCCCGATGGGAACGTAGGCGTAACCACCGACGGCGCGGTGGGCTTCGTCGATGACGAGGAGCGCTACGTCTTCGAGGGTGAAGCGTCCGTTGTCGAGGTCGTTGCGGAATCCTTGGGGTGTGGAGAAGAGGACCCGGTTGTCTTCGAACACTTGGGCGCGCTTCTGGGGTGGGATGGATCCGGTGATGGAGGCGATGTCGCGGGCGCGGAGGAACTCTTGGAATGTGGTTTCGTGTTGTTGTACAAGGGGTTTCGTGGGGGCAAGCATGACGATCTTGCCGGCTCGTTGTTGGAGGAGTTCGGCGGCGGCGCGAACCGCGATGATGGTTTTCCCGAGTCCGGTGGGTAAGACGATGAGGGTGCGATGCCCGAGGCTGGCTTCTGTGAGCTCGCGTTGGTAGGGGCGGTCTTCGAGGGTGTCGGGTTCGATCATGGGGTGATCGACGGTCCCTGTCGTTGGCGGGGATGGGTCGGGGGGTTCGGGGAGGCCTTCTTCGAGGAACGTGTTGAGGTCGACCTGGTCGATGCCCACACGGCCTCATCCAGGCGGGGGGGCATGATGGTTCCCCCTGTCCATGGGACGTTGTGCCATGCTTTATGACGGGTTTTACCTCCTCAGAGTAGGAAAACGTATATTCGTGCATGCTCGTAAAGGGGAGTTGTACCCTAGGTCCCTCTCGATGCTTGCTATCGGTGTCCTTGCCTCCGGCCGCGGAACGAACCTCCAGGCACTCCTGGAAGCCCAGGATCAGGGGCACCTGGGTCCCGCAAGCATCGAAACGGTTCTCACCGATACCAAGGACGCCCAAGCGCTCGACCGAGCTCAAGCGTTCGGCGTGCCGGCGCGGTTCGTGGACCCCAAGGATAGAGACCGTGACGCGTACGATGCAGAACTCGTCGCCCTCCTTGAGGAAGCGGGGGTGGACCTCGTCGTGCTCGCGGGGTTTCTGCGCGTTTTGTCGAACCGGTTCCTTGGCGCGTTCCCCAACCGCGTCATCAACGTTCATCCTTCCCTCTTACCCGCGTTCAAAGGCTTGAACGCGCAACAGCAGGCCCTTGAGGCTGGCGTCCGCATCGCGGGCGCCACCACCCACATCGTCACGGAGGAGCTCGACGATGGACCCATCCTGCTGCAAAGCGCCGTGCCTGTTCACCCTGATGACGACGTAGAAGCCCTTGAGGCGCGCATCCTTGCCACCGAGCACAGGATCCTTCCTGCGAGCGTTCGCCTGTTCGCTGAAGGACGCGTGAGCATCGAGGACAAGCAGGTACGGATCAAGGGGAACGTGGAGCTGCCCGAGGGAGACCTCATTGTGCCTGAGGTGACATCGTGATGGCCGAACAAGAAACCCGGACGGACCGTTTAGACGCTCTCAAAGGACGAGAGATGAACCTGGAACTCGACGTTATCCAGGAGCTGCTCACTGCCTTGGGGAACCCTCAGCGTTCCCTAGAGGCGATCCACGTGGCAGGCACGAACGGGAAGGGTAGCGTATCCGCTTACCTGTCCTCCATCCTCGTCGAGGCGGGGCAAACGGTCGGAACGTACGCAAGCCCTCACGTGCATGATGTGAGCGAGCGGATCCAGATTGATCGGGAAGCGATCGACTCGGATCGGTTCAGCGCTTTGACGGATCACGTGTTGGACGTGGCTGAAGCAGAAGAGCTTGAACCTACGCATTTTGAGGCCCTCACGGCGATGGCGTTCGTTCACTTCGCCGAGACCGATGTGGACTACGCGGTCATCGAAGTGGGACTTGGAGGGGCCAAGGACGCCACGAACGTGCTCCAGGATCCTGCAGTGACCGTGATCACGAACGTCGGCATCGAGCACGCTCAACACCTGGGGAACACGGATGAGCAGATTGCTCGTGAGAAAGCCGGCGTCATGCGTCAAGGGGTCCCCGTGGTTACGGGGGCCGAGGGTCTCGCGTTGAAAGCAGTTTGGTCGGAAGCGGCCAAACGGCGCGCTCCCCTCAAGGTTCTCCGCTCCTTGGGTCGGCCGGAGATCCAGGAGAACTCTCTCGACGGCGTGACGTTCACGCTCCCCGATGGCGAGTACGGGGAGATCACGAGCACGATGCCTGGCGAGCACATGGCATCGAACGCATCCATCGCGATCCACACGTTCGACATCCTCCGCGAGCAAGGCCTTGAGGCGCCCGATGACGCCATCAACCGGGGCATCGAGGAGACGTTCCTCCCGGGTCGCATGGAGGTCTTGAACAAGCGACCGGCCGCCATCGTGGACGGTGCGCATAACCCGGATGCTGTGCGAACGCTTCGCGGGTTCCTCAAGGAGATGGAGTTCGAGGAGTACTACATCATGTTCGGGTCCCTGCGGGACAAGGATTACAGCACGATGATGGAGATCCTTGCACCGGAATCCAAAGAGGTGTTCGTTACGAAGCCGCCAGGAAGCGGGGAGCGAGGGTTGAACGCGAAGGCCCTGGCAGGCGAGGCGAACCGTCATTGTTCCCGTGT
>PWVY01000190.1 GCA_003561665.1 Thermoplasmata archaeon | reverse complement strand
GGTATCGCCGGTGCTCTCGTGCTGCTGGGCGGCGGCGTGCTGGCCTTATCGTACTTCAGAGCCGTGCTGAGCCAGGCGATCATCGACCGGCTTGACCGCGCACGCAAAGAGAGGGCCCAACTGTGGGAGACTACCGGCGGGCTTGATAAGACTCTCAGTGGGATTGAAAGAGACGTGTCAGAGCTAAAGAAGGAAGCTTCCCACACCAGGCACACCATTGCCAGGCTGAGCAAGCAGCTTTCTGACTCAACAGGCAGGCTGGACAAGACGAATGTAGGCAACTTCCCCCTCTTTCAGCGGTTTAACAGACGGTTGACAGACGACGACCTCAAGCGTTTTGACAAAGAATGGGTGCCCAGACTAGGTCTGGACCTGAACTCAAGATCACTCGCCTACATCGCCCACCGCATCTGCCTGGCTGAGGACATATGCATTGGACGACTGGCGGGCAACATCGAGACCATGCTGCTGCGCATCCTGGTGTCCCGTAGCCTGCGACATGAGTCACGTCTCGATGTGCTCGAGATAGGGACTCTATTTGGTGTGGGCGTAGCGATGATACATGAGAACTGCCGTGGCCTGTTTGACAGTGTGCACTTCACAGTCATCGACCCCTTCATCGGTCACATCGGACGCCACGACAAGACTGCCCTTGACCCTGCGACGAAGGCGCCGGCCACTCGCGAGACATTCGTTCACAATATGCAGCGGATGCATGTACCCGAGAGCGACTACACAATCATACAGAGACTGAGTACTGAGGACGAGGCCATAGCCGAGGCCGCGCGCAAGCACTACAACTTGCTCGTCATCGATGGTGATCACTCGGAGTTCGGCGTGAGACATGACTTCTTCAATTACAGGCATCTGGTGAGGCGCGGCGGCTACATCATCTTCGACGACTATGGTAACCCTAACTGGCCGGGGCTTACCCGCTTCGTTGACGAGGAAGTTGCCAGGATGCCTGACCTACAGTACATCGGGACAGATGTATACAGTGCCGTCTTCAGGGTTATCACCCCGCCGGATTCCACTGAACAGCAGCCGGAGTAACCCGTGATCAGAACCCTGACAGAAATCATCGACATTTCAGTGCCCCTTCAGCCCCGGATGCCCGTCTGGCCCGGGAACACCGGCGTCCGCCTCCTGCCCTTGAAGGGCACAGGATCAGCACAGCAATGCTAGAGAGTTGAGACTGGCTATGACGACGATTTCTGATCGCAAGAAGGCAGCGATTGAACGCACGATGAAGGATTTCGGTCAACTGTTCTCGCTGACAGGCGGCCTCGTCCTGGAGATAGGCAGTCTGCGCAACGCCACAGCCGAAGCACTACTCGAAATGGGCGCAGAATCCGTCGTCTGCTCGAACAGGCAGAAGAACGCCCAGGTTGTGCAGTCTTCGACCATCCGGTATGTCGTTACCGATGCTACCGCGGCATGTTTTGGTTCCGCCGTCTTCGATGTGGTCTTCGGTCGCGCTATACTTGAACACATCAGCCAGATTCACCGTCTGCGGGACGAGATCGTCCGCATCCTGAAGCCTGGCGGCCTTTTCTATCTCGATGGTGGCCCTATGTGGCACTCCCCCAGAGGCCACCACCTCTGGCTGCGGGCCCCTTCAGGTCGGCTGTATACCTTTGCTGATAGCGACTGTCCCGTTGACAACTGGGAGCATCTGCTGTTGTCAGAGAACGAGATGGTTAGCGTGCTGAAACGGCGGCGTGTTGAAGGGCAAGACGTGCAGGCCATCGTCGACCATGTCTACCGCGGACAGGGGCAGAATCGGCTTGCGACGGCCATGATCTGCGACGCTTTTCCTACAGGATCGGTTCTTGATGTCGTGATCATCAAGAATGATACTCCAACACGCCCGCCTCCCCACCTGGTCGATGAATACGGCACGGCTGAACTGACCACCACGAGACTCGTGATAGCAGGGCGAAAGAAGATATCGCTAGACGAGCCCGACGTCTTCTCCCGGATGCCGACGGTCACGGCAGAAGAGGAGAGTACGCATTCTTCAAGCTCACGGTCGCAGGAGCCGGTCCCACCGCCAACCCACTCTCGCGGGCCGGCCGCTGGCCTCCGGTTCAACGGCTTCCGATCTCTGCCCGGACACTTCTACTGGCGGACGCGTCACAGGGTAGCTGAGTACGTTGTACGGAGACATCCGCGCCTGGCCAGACTGTACTGGCGGCTGCGCTATGGAAGATCATGACATGCTGTCCACATATGCCGGTGGACATCGCCCCCACACACTCACAGTTGAACGTGTACCACGCATCGACTATACTACCGATGCCCTGAACTGAGAGTATGCCGAAGATCATCGACATTTCAGTGCCCCTTCAGCCCCGGATGCCCGTCTGGCCAGGGAATACCGGCGTCCGCCTTCTGCCCCTGAAGCGCATGGCGAACGGGGATAGCAGCAACCTGTCGGCACTGGAGTGCGGCCTCCATACCGGTACCCACGTCGATGCCCCCCTCCACTTCGTCGAGGACGGCGCCGCGGTAGAGCAGATGTCCCTGGAGACGCTGATCGGCCGCGCTCTCGTCGTCCACCTGCCGGAGGCCGACACGATCACCGC
>PWVY01000028.1 GCA_003561665.1 Thermoplasmata archaeon | reverse complement strand
GGAAAACCGCCAGCGAAACGTTACGAGCACTCGTCGACCAACCCGCAGCCGCCCCCCAGGGCTCCACGGGGTCAAGCGTTCCCTCTCCCCCGTGAGGGTCAAGCAGGGATGGGTTCTTCGTCGCGTTCCCAGTGTCTGTGTTGCGCGATGGCGGTGGTGAAGGCCTCCGTGAAAGCGTCGGTGTGGTCTTTGGCTCGGTGCGTGACGATGCCTTGGTGGGTGACGACGGCGCCGTCGGGTTCCTGGGAGATCTCGGTTTCGGAGGGGAGCACGGCTTCGATGAGGTCGACGCCTGCGCCCATGGCCGCGATGGGTTTCTTGTGTTTGTAGGCTTCCGCGATGAAGTGTTTGGCGTCTCCTTGTTTCGTTAGGCGGTTGACCAAGTCTTCCCCGCCGGGAACGAGGACCGCGTCGAAGAGGACGCTTGCAGTGGTGACGTGGTTCTTGTCGGGTTCGATCTTGGCCCCGTCGATGCTTTGTTTCGCGCCTTGTGTTTTAGAGATGTAAACGATTCGTGCTCCTTTCTCTTCGAGCATCGCTTGGATGGGTTCGAGGGGGTCGTAATGGATTCCATCGTCGACGAGGACGGCGATTTTGCGGGTTTCGATCGTGTCGGGGGAGTTGTTTTTCATGCTAAGGGCGGGGGAGGCGTCGTCGTGGTCCGGGTGCTTGGGTCCTCGTTGTTGGGGGGGTTCGACGCCGATGCCGAGGGCGACTTGCTTGGCGAATTCGTGGTCGACGTTGTTGAATAGGTCGTTGACGACGCGTTCTTTGACCTCGTGCGTGTCAACCTTGCCGAGTTCGAAGCGGGCTGCGTCGATCATGTTCTGTTGCTCGGGGGGGCTCATGCTGTTCCAGAACAGGCGGGCTTGGGAGAAGTGGTCCTTGAATCTCTCGCTGCGTTCGCGGATCTTTTGGCCGGAGATTTTCTCGGCGTGGTGAACGTAGCCTCCGTCTTCTTCGGGGGCTTCGCGGGGGCGTCCGGTTTCCAGCGAGTTTGGGAGGTAGGAGACTTGGCCTTTGTTGATTTGTTGGCGCATGAACCCGTCGCGTTGATTGTTGTGGCGGGGGGAGAGGGGTCGGTTGATGGGGACCTCGTCCCAGTTTGCTCCGTTGAACCGGTTGAGTTGTGTGTCTTGGTAGGAGAACAGGCGTCCTTGGAGAAGGGGGTCGTTGGTGAAGTCGATGCCGGGGACGACGTTGCCGGGGTGGAAGGCGGCTTGTTCGACTTCGGCGAAGAAGTTGTCTGGGGTCCGGTTGAGCACGATGCGGCCGAGTTTGCGTACGGGAACGTCTTCTTCGGGGATGATCTTGGTTGGATCCAAGAGGTCGAAGTCGAAGCGGTCGGTTTCGTCTTCTTCCACGATTTGGACGCCAAGCTCGAACTCCGGGTATTGCCCGTTCTCGATCACGTCGTAGAGGTCTTCCCGGTTGAAGTCGGGGTTCTTCCCGGCGATTTTTTGGGTTTCGTCCCAGACGAGCTGGTGGATCCCGAGTTTGGGTTTGATGTGGAATTTGACGAAGCGGCTTTTGCCTTCATCGTTGACGAAGCGGAAGGTGTGAACGCCGAAGCCTTCCATCATGCGGAAGGCTCGCGGGATGCCGCGTCCAGAGAGCAGCCACATGAGCATGTGCGTGGTCTCGGGTGTAAGGGATGCGAAGTCCCAGAACGTGTCGTGCGCCGCGCTGGCTTGGGGCATCTCGTCGTCGGGTTCGGGCTTGATGGCGTGGACAAGGTCGGGGAATTTGATCGCATCTTGGATGAAGAAGATGGGGATGTTGTTGCCGACGAGGTCGAAGTTCCCGTCCTCAGTGTAGAATTTCATCGCGAAGCCTCGGACATCTCGGACGGTGTCGGGGGACCCGCGGAAGCCAACGACGGTGCTGAAGCGAACGAACATCGGGGTGCGTCGCGTGGGGTCTTGAAGGAAGCTGGCTTTGGTGAGGTCTTCGATGCTCTCGTACGGGCCAAGGTCCGGGTTCTCGTACGGTTCGAAGAACCCGTGAACGCCGGTGCCGCGGGCGTGGACGACGCGTTCGGGGATGCGCTCGTGGTCGAAGTGCGTCATCTTCTCTCGGAAATGGAAATCCTCCATCAGGGTAGGGCCGCGCGTTCCTGCTTTGAGTGAATCGTCTGTGTTCTCGACGCGGACGCCTTGATCCGTTGTCAGGTATTCTCCCTCGGGTTCTTCTCGGACCTCGTCCAACTGTTCTTTTTTGCTTTCCTCGTTCACGGTTCCCCCGTTGCTTGTTCCGTGTTCTTCTCTGCGCTGGGTCTCCGGTTCGTTCTTGGGATTCTCTGTCTCGTCCGCCATGATACGTTCACCTAGGAGGATTCGGGGCACGTGAGGAGGCTCTCCCGTGGTGGGTCCAGGACGTGCAGGCCTCGAAACGGTTGGCTTGGCATTTCGCTGGTTCCTTCGCCGTTCATTTATGGCCTTGGAACAGGCCATGCGTGACGATCCCTTGGAGGGGCGTGATGGTCCGTGCTACGAGCGGTGTCCGCGTGCTGGCGGGAGGCGAAACGGCTTTGTTGACGCGCACGGCGGAGGTGCTCGGAGAATCGGACGTGAACATCCTTGGTTTCAG
>PWVY01000255.1 GCA_003561665.1 Thermoplasmata archaeon | reverse complement strand
TGGCCGAGCGCATCGACTGGGCCGCGTTCGCCCGCCGGGCCGTGGGGCTCTGCGAGGAGCTGGGGCAGCCCTACTACGTCAAGGACGACCTGGCGGCGTTCCTGCCCGACGGGGCGCTGGGCCCCCACCACGTCACCGTCGCCGACCTGGAGGCCGGCCATCAAGAGAGCCAGGTTGAGCAGCTGTCGTTATTGGCCTGAGTTCGCTCGCAACATCGGCCTGAACCCGGAGCGTTATGCGCTTCGGGTTTGTGTTTGGTTGGGTTAGGCCGTGCCCGTCTCCGAAATGGCTTGCATTGTTATCAACGGTTATGGTACAATGGGAGCAGGAGTGGCACGAACATGGACGATCGGGGCCCTTGGCGTAACCGCATTGTGGGCGAGGGCGAACAGCCCGCCTCGCAGTTCATGGCCCATCCCGACAACTACAGGGTCCATCCGCCGGAGCAACGGGCTGCCATGCGCGATGCCCTGAGCGAGGTGGGATGGGTCCAGCGCGTCGTGGTCAACCGCCGGACTGGGTTTCTTCTGGACGGTCACGAGCGGGTCTGGCAGGCCCTTGCCGAGGGCGATGCCACCGTGCCCTACATCGAGGTGGACCTGGACGAGGCCGAGGAGGCCTACGTGCTAGCCACCTTGGATCCCCTGGCTGCCATGGCCAAAGTGGACAAGGACAAGCTCGAGGCCCTCCTGGCCGACGTGCACACCGATAGCGACGCCATCGGTGACATGCTGGCCGACCTCATGGGGCCCTCCGGCGTGCCCGGCGCAGACCGCGAGCTCGAGGAGATCGACCTCGAAACCCTGCCCGTCAAGCCCGTATGGATCCTGTGTACCCTGCCCACCGAGATGCTGCCCGAGGCGATGCCGCTCCTGCAGGAGCTGGAGGCCTTGGGCGTTCGCGTGGAGATGGCCAATGAGTAATCGGGGCACGGACAACAGCGAAGAGCGGCTCAAGCTCGCCGTGCGCCGGTGGCTGGCCGACCAGTTCGACGACTGGCGGGTCCTGGACCTGTACTGCGGCGAGGAAGGCCGCATGTACCAGGGGGTGTGGAGCGAGGCCAGCAGCTACTTTGGCGTGGACAAGTTCCGCCCCCACTCGCTGGCCACGACGGTCAAGATGTCCGCCGAGCGGGCCAGCCAGCAGCTGCGCCTCGACGACTATAACCTGTTCGACGTGGACTGCTACGCCAGCCCTTGGGCCGTGGCGCGCACCATCTGCCGGCGCCGGGGGCCGGGCTGCTTCGGGCTGGCGATGACCAGCGGGGAGGAGCGGGGGCTCAAGAACGGGCACTCGAGCGAGATCATCCGCCGTACTATCGGGGCCAGCGGTTTGTCGGACTATCGGCTCCTGGGCAGATACCAGGACATGGTGATCGGCCTGATGCTGCGGTCCTTGGGGGAGATCCCGGGGACAACGCTGTGCAGGGCGGCCAAGGCGAAGACGGCGCGGCACATCGTCTACCTGGGCGTCGTGGTGGAGAAGTCGTGCTCGGTGACGTAACTGCAAAAATGCGAAGGGGCTATAGTGCGCAGGCCGTGGGGCAAGGCTACGAAAGAGCAGGTCTTGGAGGCCATAACGGATAGCTATGGTATCGTCTCACAAGTCATGCGCAACCTGCAGCGAGTTACCCGCCAGACGTGGGCTTGGGACACGGCCAAAGCCTATATAGAGCACTGGCAGGAAACACGGCAAGCCTTTGCCAATGAGGGTGAGCGATCGCTCGATTTCTCAGAGGGGCAGATGATGGGGTTGATTCGCACGGGCCATTGGCCGGCGATTCGCTATCACCTAAGCACCAAAGGCAAGGACCGCGGCTATTCGGAGCGTCGGAACCTCGGGTTGCTGGCCAACATCGACATAGCGGGGCTGACCGATGAACAGTTGGAGCGCATCGCCAACGGCGAGGACCCAATCACCGTCCTGGCAGCTACGCGCAAGGGCTGAGCTGGAGCGCCGGCGTCGGGCGGGGACCCTTCACCCGTCCAGCACGCTGACGTTCCGGGGCGCCGCCGACACGCTGCAGGACGCCGAGGACCCCGAGCTCCTCATCGTCGGTCCGGCGGGCACTGGCAAGTCGCTGGCGTGCCTTCACAAGATCCACACCCTGGCCAACGCCTACCCCCGGTCGCGCCACCTCGTGCTGCGCAAGACGCGCGGCTCTCTCACCGAATCGGCGCTGCTCACCTACGAGCGGGACGTGCTGCGGTCCTGGGAGCAGCACATCGCCCTGAATGCCAAGCGCCGCGTCCGGCAGGTCTACGAGTACCCCAACGGCTCGGAGGTCGTCGTCGGCGGCATCGACAACCCCGGCAAGATCATGTCCACCGAGTTCGACTCGATCTACGTCCAGGAGGCCATCGAGCTGACCCTCGGCGACTGGGAGGCGCTCACCAGCCGGCTGCGCAACGGCGTGGTGCCCTACCAGCAGATCGTCGGTGACACGAACCCCGGCCACCCGACGCACTGGCTCGCCCAGCGGTGTGAGAGCGGGCTGGTCACCAGGTTGGACTCGTACCATACCGACAACCCCCGCTACTACGATGCCGACGCCGGCGAGTGGACCGAGGAGGGGCGGGTGTACCTGGCGCGGCTCG
>PWVY01000094.1 GCA_003561665.1 Thermoplasmata archaeon | reverse complement strand
GGTGGGTCGTCGCGTTGCAGAGATGGGATGGACGCTGTTGAATGGGGGGCGTGATGCGGGTGTGATGGAGGCGGCGACGGAGGGGGCTCGGTCGATGGAGGGTACCGTGATCGGTGTGTTGCCGTGGGATGATACGGATGCGGAGGGGGCGGCTTCGGGTTTGACGCATCGGATCGCGACTGGCATGGGGGAAGCTCGGAACGTTGTGAACGTGTTGTCAAGCGACGTGGTCGTGGCTTGCCGTGGGGGGGCTGGAACGTTGAGCGAGGTCGCGTTCGCGGTGAAGGTGGGCACGCCGGTTGTGTTGTTGGGTTGGCCTAAGGGGGAGGTTCCGGATCAGTTGAGGGATGCTGTGATGGTGGCATCGTCACCTCGGGAGGCGTTGGACGAGGTGGAGGGTTTGGTTCGTGGTTGAGGCCTTGTTGCTTGCTGCTTGGGTTTCCTCTTAGACCGCTTCGACGAGGTGTTGGAGCCGTTCGTGGGGGGTGTAGTGTTTGCTTCGCCATTCTCGTTCGCTTTCGACGAGCTCGTTCTCCTCAAGGCGTTTGATCCATTTGTGTGCGAGGCTGGGGCTTATATCGAGCGCTTCGCACACGTCTTTTTGGTTCGCGCCGGGATCGTTGATGAGGTAGCGGGCGATCTTGTTCGCGTTATCGTTTTTGAGGACGCCGAGGGCTTCGATGTCTTGGTTTTCGACCGTTCCGGTTCGGTAGAACCGTCGATGATGGCCTTGTTTCTTGGATCGGATGAACCCGGCTTGTTCGAGGCGTTGGAGGTGGTAGGTGGTGTTGCCCCAGCCGGCGTCGACGGCGTTGCATAGTTCTTGTTGGGAGAGCCCTGGTTCTTCTTCGATGATGTCGACGAGTTGTTTGCGGGTCTTGTTCTCGAGGAGTTTGTCGTCGCTGATGCGGGTGTAAAGGGGGAGGAGGCCGGGGATCAAGTAGCGCCATCGGATGGCGGCGTAGGCGGCGGCGCCGAGGACGGCCAACCCGGCGGGGATGGCGGCTTCTTCGGGTTCGGGGAGGGGGATGGGGGTGGCGCTGGTTTCTTCCTTTGCTTCTTCGTCGTTTAGAGGAGCATCGTGCTCAAGCGTGGCTTCTTCGTTCGCTTGCGGGTCTAAGCTTGGGGTTAGGGGTGCGTTGGCTTCGGGTATGTTTGCCCCTGCAAGGATGCTGATCGTGGTTTGATCGGGGACGGTCTTCGTGGCGACGCTGGCGTGCACGCTGACGTCATCCGTGGCCGTTCCTTCGGCCTGGATCTCGGTTTCGAGGCCTTGGTCGGTTTCTTGCACCGCGGGTTCGTCTAGCGTGACTCCGGGCGTGAGAAGGCCGGAGGCAAGCATGGGAGCGAGGGTGATGACGACGAGCGGGTGCATGGCTGGGTCCTCCGCGGGGGGTTCCCGCGTTGGAAGCCTCTCTCAGGATGGGGTATAAGAGCGCTCTGGATGTTCGCGTGGAACGAGGTGGCCAAGCGTCGATGGCCCCTTGTGAGGACCTGGCCACGGGTGCGTGGGTCAAGGGTGCCTGGGGGCATGGTCACGTGGTTGCTTCGTGGGGCTTGCCCCGTGGGCTGTTGGCCCGAAGGCGGGTTTCAACCCCGTCGAGGCGTTGGATCTCGATGACGCATGCGACGCTCCCGTCGTGGGCAAGGGTCTCCAACCGGTCCGCGATTTGGCGTTCTCGGGCTTCCTCAAGTTCGCGGTAGGGGCCTTGGTTGACCTGCTCGTCGAAGGCTTGGCAGAACGCGGCGGGGGTCGTCGTGTTGGGGGGTCGGGTCTTCATCCATCGGACTCGGAGCGCTCTTCGGGTCAAGTCGAACACGCTCACGATGTCCGTGTAGCGGTCCATGTACTCGCCCTCGGGAAGATCGACGCCTTCGACGTTGGCGCCGACATCGTCCGCGGCGTCGATGGCGGCAGCGTATTCGGGTGGAGGAAGCGTGACGGATCCCCACTCTTCGAGGCCTGACCGGTAGACCTTGTCCTCGACGCTGAATTGGCTGCCCGCTTCGAACGCGTCGACGTGATCCACCAGGTACGGGTCCAGTCCCAGGGCGACGAAGCGTGGCTGAATCTCAAGGATCGCTTCGTGCGTGAGCTTGGCTTCCCCTTCCAGGCCTTGACAGGCCCCAAGCAGGTGCACGCTGTGGGGAAGGGATTGGACGTGGATGCGCTCCACAAAGGTCGAAGGGACCGCCCGCCGTTTTAAACCCTGTGCTCGAGCCCTCGGGAGCCTTGGAAGCGCTGGTGTTCCATGTTCCACCGTGAGGGGGCAGGGTGTTGAAACGTGGTTCAACGTTTCAACACGGTCCAGAGAACGTTTAAGTACGGGCCTTGCGCGTGGAAGAACGTGATTCGAACCGGGCTCTTGCTTGCAGCCGGGGCGGCCATCGTTCTCGTGCTCGCCGCGCCTGCGGCAGGCAGCGAAGAAGCGCATGTGCAAGCTCCGTTCAACGTGACCGGCCTAGACGCGCAAGCGGAAGGGGGCGCGGTGCTCCTTGACGGGGGCACCGTACCCTTGGTTTCTAGCACCTTAACAGGCTCCCTTGACGTTTGGGCCAAGCACGTTCCCTGCATGGATCAACAGGAAAGCGCCTGCATGTGGGGAAGCGCGGACACCTCCCGCAGCTCGGTTGATGCATCCGGGGGGTCACTCACCGTTGTCCCGATCTTGGATGAGGACCGCCAACCCCGTATAGGGATCACAAGCCAGCAAGCCACCATCGAAACCAGCACCGCTCACGCGATGCTCACGCTCCAAGGGGAGAACGAGACACGAAGCTTCGCATCCGACAGCGACGCGGAGGAGAGGATGCGGACCCTCACGCTTGAGGAAGGCCCTCTCCTGGTGGCTGATGATCAGGCATCCCTCACCGTCCAAGGCATCCAACGCCTGATCACCATGGATACGCGCGTCACGCTCACCCTAAACGACGCGAGCGAGGACATCCTCACCGGCTGGCATTGGGAGGAGACCGACCACCCGGCCATCCCTTACCAGCGGACCTTAACCTTGATCTATGCCAACGTGAACGCTCACACCGCCGTCTCCCAATGGGATGCCCCGCTCACAATAACGCCCAACGTCCCCTTGTTCCTTGAAGCCGAACAGGCCGAAATCACCGTGGACGAAGGCACCATCATGAACACGACCGGGGAAACGAACGAAACGATCTACGACGCCCGCATCACCATCACAGGGGCCCAAACCAACCCGGACGATGAGCCACCCATGGGTTGGTTCATCGCCACGCAAGGCATGGTCACGCCTTCCCAGCCCACGCCCGACGAGGACCGCGTGAGCACCCTGACGGTCGCGGGCGCCACCGGCACCGTCATCGCCTCCACGGCCTTGCTTGCCTACTACTGGCCCCGCGCCTCATGGATCACCACGATCGGCTTGATGCCCCTGTACTCCCGCATCAAGAAAGACGACCTCCTCAACCATGACGTACGACGCGCCCTCTTCAACCTCGTCAAAGACGATCCCGGCATCCACGCGCATGCCCTCAGCGAAGCCTCGGAAACCGGCTGGGGAACCACCGTGTACCACTTACGCCGCCTCGAAAAAAACGGGTTCGTCACGAGCGAAAAGAAAGGTCGTTACCGGCGATTCTTCCCCGCCTCAGGGTTCCTTGAGCGAACAAGAGAAGTGCTCAGCCTCCTCCAGAACGACACCACGAACCAGGTCGCCAAGACCATCCTTGAAGACCCCGGCCTAAACCAATCCAGCATCTGCGAGAAGCTTGACATCAGCCCCAGCCTTGCCAACTGGCACATCAACCGCCTGCTCGACGCCGAACTCGTCGAGCGCAACCGCCAAGGCCGAACCGTCCACTACACCCCAGGGCCCACGTGGAGCGAGATCGGAGAAGCCGTGGACCTGCCCATCGAGGAATCCCTCCTTAACGAAGCGATGCCTGCGTAAGCCCTCGTATCGGTAGGCCTATACCGGATGCGCTGCCAAACAAGGGACGTGCCGTTCAACGACGCACCCACCGTGGACCAAGCCACCCACGACATCGAAACGATGAGCGTGCGAGGCGCCGCCGCACTGGCCCGGCACGCTGTCCAAGCCATCGGGCGCTTAGCCCAAAACGAAGCATCCGACGCCGAGATGCAAGACGCCGCCCAACGCCTTTTGGCCACGCGCCCCACGGCTGTCTCCCTCAAAAACGCTCTCGCCTACACGCTCGACGCGCTCCCCTCGGGGCCAAGCGCGGTTGAAGCTCGAGCGCAACGCTTCGTGCATGATAGCTTACGAGCCCGAGAACGAGTCGGGCGCCGAGCCGCCACCTTGCTCGAGGACGCGAACATCGTGATCACGCATTGCAACTCGCAAGCCGCCCTCGCCGGCATCGAAACCCGCCACGCCGAACGACCCTTCGAACACGTCATCGTGCTCGAGACGCGACCCTGGCGCCAGGGCATCATCACGGCAACCCAACTTGCGGACAAGGGGATCCCCGCGCGGTTCATGGTGGACGCGGCCATGGGTGCCGCGCTTGAACGCGCGGACGCCGTCATCACGGGATGCGACACGATCGCGGCCAACGGGGACATCGTGAACAAGATCGGCACACGGCTTCTCTCGCTTGCAAGCAAGGAGGCAAACGTCCCGTTCTTCGTTGCCGCTGAGACGTTCAAGGTTGACCCGAACGCGCCCACCGGGCACGACGTTCCCATCGAAGAGCGCGACGATGCTGAGGTCTTAGAAGACCCCATCGAGGGGGTCGTGGTGGACAACCCCGTGTTCGATGTCACCCCCGCTGAGCGCGTAAAGCGCATCGCTACTGAGGAAGGCGCACACCCTCCGGGCGAAGCCTTGGGAGCCTTCGAGCGATCTTGGGGGACGGAGCTGGCACCCTTGGATTCGCCTGAACCATGATTCCGGCGGCCGAAACAAGCATACCACGCCAGCGCTTGAACCCTTCCAGATGACGACGGCCCATCAAGGCCCCGGCGGGATCGACGAGGACACCGCGGATGAGATCACCCGCATCTACGAGCTCATCCGCCGGTACTCACGGCTCACCGTGAAAGGCCTTGAGAACATCCCCGAAGGGAAAGGGCTCCTGGTTTCCAATCATGCCGGTTGGGCAGGGTGGGACTTCGCGAATTTGTACGCGACGCTTCGGAACGACGCAGGGCGGGATGTGTACACGGCCGTTCACCCGAACTGGTTCCGATGGGACAAGATCAGCGACTGGGCCCGCCGCATGGGCATGTACGAAGCAAGCGTCTCCGAGAGTATTCGACTGCTCGATGAGGACAACCTTGTCCTTTTCTTCCCTGAAGGGGAACGGGGCAGCTTCAAGCCCTTCTCCAAGCGTTACGAGTTAGAGCGCTTCGAGCCCGGCTTCGCTCGCGTCGCGAGCGCGTCGATGGCTCCCATCATCCCCGTCCTCATCGTGGGAGGGGAAGAGACGCATCCCACCGTCACGCGTTTGGAGTTCACGAAGGAGCTGCTCGGGATCGGTGTGCCCCTTCCGGCGACGCTTTTCCCATTACCCGTGAAGTGGCGCATCGAGGTGCTTCCACCCGTCGATCCGGGGAAATACATGACGGCGGACAACGCGGACGGTGACCCGGTTGAGGAGATCCGTCACGACGCACAAGCCTTGATGCGTGAAGAACTGGATCGGGTCCTGGAGGAGCGCGGGAACCTGTTCCTATAACCAGCCCCCTCACGAGGTTTTCGCGATCCAATCCAACATCGGGCCGGCGAACGCGCTGGGGGCATCCTCCTGCCAGAAATGCTTGGCGGTTTTGCTCACGTGGAGAACCTCCGCCTTGGGGAACGCTTCGCTCCATTTACGCGCGAACGTGGGACGCATCACTGGGTCAGCATCCGCCCACAAGACCAGTGCGGGTACATCCTGAATCTCCACGTAACGCTCCTGCATCGCGCGCAGAGCCTTCGAGCTTTCATGATCGGGCCCATCAGGCACCATCTCGACGAAACGAGCCGCCGCGATGCGCGCAGCCTTATCCTGCATAGGCCACCGGTACGCATCCAACACGTCCTCCGGGACTGGATCTCGAACCCCAAGCCGGAAGGCGGACTCCACAACCGCGTTCAGTTGGGTGCTAGCCACGCGCGCCAGAGGGCTTGAAAACGCTTTATGCCAAAGGGATAAGGAACGCTCTCGGCTTGGAGCGAACGCGATCGTGTTCGTGATCACGAGCCTCCGGATACGATCGGGATGCCGTGTCGCGAACCCCATCCCGATAGGGCCCCCCCAATCGTGCATCACCAGGGTAACATCCTCAAGCCCCATCGCGTCGATCGCGTGCTCAAGGTTCTGGATGTGCCGCTCCAGGGAATGATACGCTGGGCTTCGTGGCTTCTCGCTGCGCCCGAACCCAACAAGGTCCGGGGCCACGACGCGATGGCCCTGCCTGAGCGCATCGTGTAGAACATGGCGCCAAAGGAACGACCACGTCGGGTTCCCATGCTGGAACAACAGGATCTCCTCTGCATCGCGAGGCCCATCATCCACGACACTCATCTGGACCCCATCCATCACGGACACCATGGTCCGGTCGAAGGAATGCTCCTCGTCGATGATCGGCGGGCGCTGCACAATCCATGAAACACGAGGGGGTTCATGGGTGCTACGGCGAACTTGCGTAGGCGAACACCTTCGTGGCATCGGCAAGCTTATCAACCCAAAATGCAGCTAGGGCCCTGCTGGGGGCAGAGGCTCAACGATGTGTCGTTTCGCCGCTTACTTAGGAGACCCGATCGCGCTGAACGAAGTGTTGTACAAGCCCGACCACTCCATCGTGTCGCAAGCAACGGACCCGCAAGAAGGCCCCCTGAACGGGGATGGTTTCGGTGTGGGCTGGTACGCTCCTCGCCTGGATCAAGGGCCCGCGTTGTACAGAACATCAGCTCCCGCGTGGGCCGATCAGAACATGAAAAACATCGCACCTCGCATCGAGAGCGAGGCCTTCTTCGCGCATGTTCGAGGAGCATCTCCTGGCATGAACGTGCAGGAGACGAACTGTCACCCCTTCGCGCAGGGTCGCCTTCTGTTCATGCACAACGGTCACATCAAGGGGCATGAGCGGATTCTTCGATCGTTGAGGCGGGAACTCCCGGATGATGTGTACTTCAACATCCGGGGGACTACGGATAGCGAGCATTTGTTCGCCGTGATCCAGCAGGAGCTTGGGGATGCTATCGACGATCCCTCTCCTCGAGAGTTGGCGGATGCGATGCGTTCCGCGCTACACCGCGTGGAGGCGTTGAAGCGACAGCATGGGGTGGGAGATAAGCCGACGCGAGCGAACCTGGCGTTGACAGACGGTCGTTGCCTTGTTGCTATGCGTTATGCGGACGATGAGGAGCGTGAGGCCTCAACGTTGTTCGTTGGAAGAGGCCAGGCCGTCCCGCGCCGGGAGGGGTTCTTCATCTCCAGTGATCCCATGATCGAGGGGTTCGAGGTGGAAGCTTTGCCCGAGAACCATATCTTGATCGCGACCCGGGAGGGGGATGAGCGGATCGAGCCGGTGAAAGCGAAGAAGGCAGCGTAAATCACGAAGCTTCCCAGACGCGCTCATATTTCTCTTCCGCGTAGGTCAAGAACGCATCCGCGGTGAGGGTGCTCCCGGTGGCTTCTTCGATCAGGTTGGGGGTGGTGTAGAGTTGACCGTGGCGATGGATGTTCTCTTCGAGCCACGCACGGATGGGCGCGTACTGGCCTGCGAGGGTTAACTCGGGGAGGGGTGCGATGTCCTCTTCGATGCGGGCTGCGATTTGCGCGGAGAAGAGGGAGCCCAGCGAGTAGGTCGGAAAGTAACCGATGGACCCATGGCTCCAGTGGACATCTTGAAGGATGCCTTCGCTCGCGTTCGAGGGCTCGATACCGAGGAGATCCAACATCTGCTCGTTCCAGTACGTGGGTGCATCGGTGATGGAGAGTGACCCGTCGATGAGGCGTTTCTCTGTGCGGGTTCGAAGCACGATGTGAGCGTGGTAGGTGAGTTCGTCGGCGTCGACGCGGATCGCTCCCGGTTGTATACGGTTGACTGCACGCCAGGCGTCGAGGGGATCGATCGGGCAATCGAAACGATCCTGGATCTTCGGTGTAAGCGCTTCCCAGAACCCGAGCGAGCGGGCGATGTGGTTCTCCCAGAACCGAGCGTTTGCTTCGTGCACGACGAGGTCCCGTGCTTTGCCCAGGGGCGTGCCAAGATGTTCACGGGGGAGGTTCTGTGTGTAGAGGGCGTGCCCGAACTCGTGGACAGTGCTGGTGAGGCCGCTGGCTAAATCGTCCTCATGGAGCCTTGTGGTGATGCGTGCATCGTGCGGGTTGCCTGTGCTGAAGGGATGTTCGCTTTCATCCAGACGTCCCCGATCGAAATCGTATCCCAGCTCCTGGAGGATCTCGTTCATCAACTCGCGTTGCTTTTCCTCCACCCATGTCCCCTTCAGGGCATGATCTCCTTGCAAGGAGGGTGCTTGTTGGATGAGGGGAGCTAACCCTGTGGCGAGAGCGTTGAGAGCGTCCTGGGCCGTTTCCCAGGGAAGCCAGGGCTCGTGATCTTCGAAGAGAACGGTGTACGCATCCTCATCGGGGTTGACGTGGTGAGCATATTCGCGTCGAAGATCAACGATCTTCTCAAGGAACGGCGCGAACGTGCCGAAGTTGTCCTCCCGCCGCGCCTTGGCCCATGCGGGGTGAGCGCGGGCTGTGACATCGGCAAGCTCTTCGATGAGTTCATCTGGCACCCGCGCGCGCCGCTCGTGTCGCCATCGAGCTTCTCGAACGAGGGCCTCGTCCTCCGGTGTCGATGCGTGGCCCTCGGCACGTTCGATAGCGTCCGCGATGGTTTGGCTTGTCCAAGCATCATGCACGAGGGATGCCAGCGCAGAGCGCTCCTCTGCCCTCGCAGGCGTCCCGCCCGGGGGCATCATGACCTCCTGGTCCCAGCGGAGCACACCAAGCGCGCGCTCCAGAGCGCTTGCGCGACGCACCTTTTTCCTTAACGTTCCAACGGGATCCGTCACGGCTGCGAGCAGCCCCCCATTCATCATGAACCCCACGGGAACGGCCAAGCCTCTAAGCCATTCAGAGCGATCCCGCAGCGCATGGCCAAGCCCGTCCCGATAGGGTTCGCGTTCGACACGCTGTTGGATTGGTACGAAGAGCCACCTATGGAGGCCATGGATCCCTTCGCTGTTCTCGTCGCAACCATCCTCTCCCACCGTACCAATGACGATGTCACGGACCCTGCTGCCCGGCGAGTCCTGGGGACCTTTCCCACCCCTGAAACGTTAGCGAAAGCGGACCCCGACACGGTCGCCAACCTTGCACACCCGGTGGGGTTCTACAAACAGAAAGGGAAAGGGCTTGTCCAAGCCGCGCGCCATCTCATCGAGCACCATGAGGGGACCATCCCCGCCAACGAGAAGGACCTCCTCGCAATCCCGTGGGTGGGACGAAAAACGTGCAACTGCATCCTCGTCTACGCCTTCGGAGAACCCGTGGTCCCGGTCGACACGCATGTGCACCGCATCGCCAACCGTCTGGGATGGGTCGATGCAGACGACCCCGCCACCACGGAGCGTGACCTCCACGCAATCCTAGAGCCTGATCAACGACGATGCGTGAACGAGATCCTGGTACGGTTCGGGCGCCAGATATGCAAACCCCGGACGCCTCTTTGTGGTGATTGCCCTCTACAGGAAGCGTGCCCCAGCGACGCAGGGACGCCCCCAACGGACACGATCGAACGGGAAGGCCCCACGATGCTCGCTCGAATCGCGGCCGATTCTAGAACCTAAGCGGGCAACTCGTCCAAACGATCCTTATCGAACACACGCAGCCCCGCCTCGTCGATCGGGACCACGACCGGTTCATCGAAGCCCCCAAGAACGTTCATCAACCGATCCGTTTCGCCGTACGCAACGACCGTGTTCCCTAACATGGCAACCATCGCTACGCCTCCCTCCTGGCAAGCGTCCACCGCCCGAAGCGTTTCGTCGGCGACCAACCCCGTCTTTCGGGCAAACCAAGCCCCTTGCTCGAAAAGGGTCTCTAAGCTTGGACGCTCCCCGATCGCTTTCATGCATGATCGCCCCGCCTTCC
>PWVY01000240.1 GCA_003561665.1 Thermoplasmata archaeon | reverse complement strand
GTCTTACGCTGCGGATGCTCAATTCACACGCCGACGACCTCAAAGCCCGAAAAGTTCATCTTCGCCGCCGATCGTCGAGGAGGGCGTGTACGCCATCCACTCGGCTCGAAAGTCTGATGCCTTTGAGATCCTTTACCACGCTGATGGGCAGGCTTGGCGGCTGGATGGATGCCACCTCATTCGGCGAGCTGGGCAGCAGGCGCGCCACGGTTTTCCGGTGGGACGTGACATAAAGGCCCTGGCCCTCCTGCACCACGCGCAAATACTCGCCAAGATGGGCCTTCAGATCCGCCGAACTGACCCTTTTCATGCAGATATTTTGGGCAGTATCTGACCTTAAAGCAAGATCAGATGTTCCACTCCACGCCGGACTTCTTTCCCCTCAGGCAGCCCTCAATGAGAGAATCCGGTTGCGGTTCTAATGAGAATGTGTTATCACAACGGGCATGGTGATTGCTCTATCCAGTAAAGTCCGGCTCACCGGCTCCGAGGTGAAGCTCGGCAAGGCCCTTTTCGATCAGCAGCTCTGGTGTTTCGGACGGGATATCCATGCCTCGGGCAATCTCTTGCTGGCCTATGGCATGGAGCGCCTGCGGCCGCCACGCTGTGTGCCGGGGAAAAGCCAATACTTCCTTCGGAGAGACGACCAAAGCGCCGTTGTGCTCTGGGGCTTTGGCGCCTTGATCCAGGTGCAGGGCATGGGCGCCATGTTGCTGCGCCGCTATACCTTTTTCCCACGCTACCGCGCTGAGATCACCTTGCCCTATCTGGCGTGGTCGGCGGATGCCTTGCCGCCGTTTGACGCTCCGCGCACGGAGGATGTGCGCCGCCACACCTACTGGCTTCTGCGCGAACTGATCGACTGGCTACAGGAATATGAAGTGTGGCTGCTGAACAAGGCAGGATTGGCTCACCGCGCGGCGTGTCTGCACGACTGGCACCGAAAACCCGCCTGCCGCCCGCAAGAGATTCCACAGGCCTGGGCCCGCCTCAGCGCTGCGCTGGATGCCCTCTGCCTTTTGGACGGTGCGCCATGCAAATAGAACCAATCCCCCTGGAGAAAAAGACAGCATGACTTCTAAAAACAATCGACTTCCCGTCACCGTCCTCAGCGGCTTCCTTGGCGCCGGCAAAACGACGCTGCTGAATCATATTCTGCGCAACCGCGAAGGCATGAAAGTGGCCGTGATCGTCAATGACATGAGCGAAATCAATATCGACGCCGCGCAGGTCCGCCAGGGCGAAGCGGCCTTGAGCCGCACGGAAGAGAAGCTCATTGAAATGACCAATGGCTGCATCTGCTGCACGCTGCGTGAGGACTTGCTGATCGAAGTGGGCAAGCTGGCGCGCGAAGGACGCTTCGATTATCTCGTCATCGAGTCCACGGGCATCTCTGAGCCGATCTCGGTGGCCGAGACCTTCACGTTCGAAGATGAGGAGGGGCGCGCCCTCGGTGAGTTTGCCCGGCTCGACACCATGGTGACAGTGGTGGACGCCCGCAATTTCCCGGTCGACATCATGTCGCAGGAAGACCTGACGGACCGGAACATGGGGCTGGACGAAAACGATGACCGGCCTATCGCATTCCTCTACGCGGACCAGATCGAGTTCGCCGATGTGATTCTGCTCAACAAGGTCGACCTTGTGCGGGAGGAGGAGGCGGCCCAGTTGGAGGCGCTTTTGCGGAGCATGAATCCAAATGCGCACATCCTGCGGACAGTGAACGGGGAGGTGCCACTCAAAGAGGTCTTGAACACCGGTCGCTTTCAGATCGATGAAGCCGCCGCGCGCGATGGCTGGCTGAGCGAGCCGCGTTATGCCCCCACACCAGAGACACTCGAATATGGAATTGCCTCCCTGAGCTACCAGGCGCGCCGCCCGTTTCATCCGCAGCGGCTCTGGGACTTGTTCCAGACAGCGTTGAAGGACGTCGTTCGCTCGAAAGGGATTCTCTGGCTCGCTTCGCGCTTCGAGTTTCCGGGGTTCTGGTCGCAGGCGGGGCAGACGTGCCAGTTGAATCCGGGCGGCGTCTGGTGGGCGGCCACACCGAAGGACCAATGGCCGGAAGAGGAAGAGATGCTGGCGGAGATTCAGGAGTTATGGGCGGATGGCGTGGGCGACCGCCGCCAGGAAATTGTCTTCATTGGCGTGGACCTCGACACCGAAGGACTCAAGGCGAAATTGGATGCCTGCCTGCTGACCAAAGAAGAGTTCCGTGCCGGCGATGCGGCATGGGAGCGGCTTCCCGATCCGTTCCCTGCCTGGGTCACCGTGGAGCCGCAGGAGGAAGCGGTGCCTGCAAGCCCCTGATTCATGCCGTTCGTTTCGCGGCCCGACTTTGCACGCATTGGCTGCAAAGGAAAAGGGCACAGGCGACGAGGATGATCGTTGGGCCGGTAGCCGTGTTGGCCCAGGGTTGCGCTGAGAGGATCAGTCCCATCGCGGCGGAGAGAAGACCCACAACGACGGCCCAGCCGAGCATGCTGCCCGCGGATCTGGCAAGGTTCCGGGCCGCAGCCGCAGGCACGATCAGCAGCGCGGTGACAAGCAGCACGCCAACGGCCCAGATGGAGATCATGATGACCAGGGCCAGCATGGCGGAG
>PWVY01000204.1 GCA_003561665.1 Thermoplasmata archaeon | reverse complement strand
CCCCCCCCCTACCCGCCTACCGCCGCTGGGCCTGGGGCCACGCCCAACCCACCACAGCCCAACCCACCACACCCACCATCACCACACCCGACGGGACCTTCAAAACCATCCCCACCCCCGGCCACAGCCCCCACCACGTCGCCTACCTCCACGAAGACACCGGCTGGCTGTTCACCGGTGACCTCTACCTTGGCAAACGAACCCACATCCGCTACACCGAACGCATCGACGACGTTCGACAAAGCCACAAGCGGCTTCTCGACCACGACGCCAGCACCCTCTTCCCCGGGCACGGACGAGCACGCACCCACCCCCAACAAGCGCTCAACGAAGCCATCAATCACCTCAACGAAAACGCCCGCAAAGCCCACCGCTTCAAACAACAAGGCCTCCCCGTTCCCGCGATCCGACGACGCCTTCTTGGCCTCGAAGAACCCATGCACTACGTATCACGAGGCGAGTTCAGCAAGAACAACCTCATCCGCGAACTCCTACGCCTTCCCCCACCCGACGACGCTTGAAACCAAACCCAAAAGACGACCGAAACGCTCCCCACCCACAGCCTCCCACCGCGACCGGCACGAGATCCCTATGCGATGCACCATCTACCTCGGCACCCGAACATGCCCCCAAGCCATCAAGGCCGCGTTACGAGAGCACCTGGGATCCCTCACGATCCTCGTCATCATGGACCCGAAACTCCTAGGCGAACACAACGACGACGCACGCCTTCGAGAAGAGCTCCCGGCGATCGCGAGCATCCTTGAAGAACAAGCGCATCAACAGGCCTGCAAGGAAGCAGAGCAAACTCAACGGGACCTTGCGGAGGTTTTCAAGGGATCAGCGAGCGCACCAGCCGAACGCATCACCACGCACGCGACCCCCCAAGCGGGCGAGGAACGGCTTCATGCCGTGATCCAAGATAGGGGAATCGACCACGTTTTCGTCTCGCGTGATGCGCTTGATATCCTTCAGAGAGCGAACCTTGACCCTCGCACGTCTCTTCCGGACGATGTAGAACTCGTCGCCGTATGACCGATGAATCGGCGAAGGGTTCTCATTGGAACCCCTCTTGACCCTCGCGTGGAGATCTCCGTGAACCATGATTCGATTGAATCGATCCAGGAGGCACTGTCTGCATGGTTCGCAACGGACAAGCGCGCCTTGCCCTGGAGGAAACCGCCGCATCGTGGTGATGCGTACGCGGTCCTTGTAAGCGAGGTGATGCTTCAGCAAACGCGCGTCGAGACCGTGGTCCCCTACTTCGAGGCGTGGATGGAGCGGTGGCCCACGGTCGAAGCGTTGGCAGCGGCGACCGAGGACGACGTGTTGGATGCATGGCAGGGTTTGGGGTTCTACCAACGCGCGCGGCGGCTGCATGAGGCGGCCAAGCGCATCGTGGAGGATCACGGTGGCCAGGTTCCATCGTCCAAGGAGGAGCTGGAAGCATTGCCCGGCGTGGGAGCGTACACGAGCGCGGCGGTGCGATCCTTCGCGTTCGGAGACGCGGTGCCAGCGGTGGACGGGAACACGGCCCGTGTTTGGGCTCGGATGGTGGGGGAACGGGTGGATATCTCGAAGGCACGCGTCAAACGAGAGGCGGCTCGATCGTTGGCGCCCTTGGTCGAGGGGGAGGGGGGTCATCTGGTGGAGGCGTTGATCGAGCTGGGGGCGATGGTGTGTACACCCCGGGATCCGTCTTGCTCGGAATGTCCTTTGGTGGAGGCGTGCCAAGCGTACAAGGAGGGTCGTTGCCAGGAGATCCCGGTTCCGCGGTCTACGGGAACCATCCCTGAGATCGAGGTCGTCGCGTTGCTCGTGAAGGACCCTTCGGGGCGAGTGTTGCTCAGACGGCGGCCTCGTGGGGGTCTTCTGGGTGGCTTGTGGGGGCTCCCGATGGTCGAGCGTGAGGATGCAGAACCGTTGGATGCGGCGGCCGATCGTTGCATCCCGGGTTTCGAGGTGGAGGTCGAGGAGGGAGCCTTGGGATCGGTGGAGCATGTGTTCTCGCACAAGCGTTGGAGAGTGCAGGTTCACAGGGCGCGTGCGGTGGATGGGGCTTTTGCCGTGGGATCAAAGGAGGAGGGGTGGGCGTGGTGTGCTTGGTCCAAGCGGGAGGGGTTCGCGTCGTCAGCGTTGGATGGGAAGGTGTTCGATGCGGTCGGGGAGGCTTCGCTGACCTTGGAAGCTTGAAGAGAGGAGGGAGAGGAGGACCGGCGGGGCCGGTCTAGGTTACGCCGTTATGCGTGTTTGGGGGGTTTCACATCGGGGGCATGCCGCCCATGCCACCCATGCCACCCATGCCGCCCATTCCGCCCATGCCGCCGCCGGGTCCGCCGGCGGGCATGTCGGGGCCTTCGCTCTCGTCGAAGGCGCCCTTGGAGGCGATGACGTCGTCGATGCGGATGACCATCGTCGCGGCTTCGGTGGCGGATTTGATGCTTTGCACCTTGACGCGGAGCGGTTCGACGGCTCCAGCGTCGAGGGCGTTCGTGATCTCGCCGGTGGTGACGAGGACCCCGGTATCTTTGTTGCCGTTCTCGTGGGCGCTTCGGAGGTCCACGAGGGTCTCGATGGCGTCCATGCCCGCGTTCTCGGCGAGCGTTCGTGGGATGGTCTCGATGGCGTCGGCGAAGACCTCGATGGCGAGTTGCTCGCGACCGCCGACGGTGTTGGCGTATTCGCGTAGGCGTAGGGCGACCTCGGTCTCGGTTGCACCGGCGCCGGGGACGACGAGCCCGTTGGTGAGCGCGGCGGAGACGCTTCCGATCGCGTCTTCGAGGGTGCGTTCGACTTCGTCGACGACGTGGTCGGTGCCGCCTCGGATGAGGATGCTGACGGCTTCGGCTTCGGGGCATCCGGTGACGAATGTGCTTGTGTCGTCGCCGATGATGCGTTCTTGGACGCTGCCGGCGGTGCCGAGGTCGTCGTCGCTGATGTCGTCGAGGCTGTTGAGGATGCTGGCGCCTGTGGCTTTCTCGAGGCGCTGCATGTCGCTTTTCTTGGTTCGCCGGATGGCGAAGATGCCTCGTCGGGCGAGGAGGTGTTGGGCGACGTCGTCGATGCCTTTCTGGCAGAAGACGACGTTGGCGCCGGTGGCCTCGATGGCGTCGACCATCTCTTCGAGGACGTCTTGTTCTTGGTCGAGGAAGGCTTGGAGTTGGTCGGGGTCTTGGATCTGGATCTCGCTGTCGACCTCGGTTTTCTCGAACTCGATGGCCTTGTTCAAGAGGAGGATGCGGGCGTCGTCGACGTTGTCGGGCATGCCGCTGTGGACGCGGTCCTTGTCGATGAGGAGGCCGTCGATGACTTCGGTGTCATCGACGCTGGAGCCGGTCCGTGTGGTCATGGCGATGTCGTCGGTGTCGATCCTCCATCCGTCGTCGGTTTTCTGAGCGACGCTGCGGATGGCTTGCACGGTGATGGGGGCAAGCGTGTCGACGTGTTGGCCGCTGAGCTTGCTGGCCATGCTGGTTCGTGCGACTTTCTCGAGGGTTTTGTCGTCGTCGACGTCGACCTCGGTGGCGAGGTCGTTGAGGACCTCGATGGCTTTCTCGGCGGCGAGGTTGTATCCGCGCGTGATGAGCGTGGCGTGCACGTCGGGGAGGAGCTCTTCGCTTTTGTGCAGGAGCTCGCTGGCGAGCACGACGCTGCTGGTTGTCCCGTCGCCGCATTCTTGGTCGAGGCTTTTGGCGACTTCGACCATCATCTTGGCGGCGGGGTGTTGGATGTCGATCTCGTTGAGGATGGTGACGCCGTCGTTCGTGATGACGACGTCTCCCATGCTGTCGACGAGCATCTTGTCCATGCCCCGGGGGCCAAGCGTGGATCGGACGGCTTCCCCCACCGCCCGTGCGGCTTGGATGTTGTTGGATTGTGCGTTCCGGCCTTGGCTTCGGTCGGTTCCTTCGGCGAGAACGATGAATGGTTGGCCTTCTTGTCCGCGCATAGCATCCTAACCAAAATGTAACTTCTATATATATTTTGGGGGGTGGGGGTTGGCGGCAAACGGTGCATCCTAGCGCGGAGAGCGGACGGAAGAGACCGATCAAGCGGGTGCCCCGTGGAAGCCCCGTTACGTGAGGGCGAGGATGTCCATGCCGCGCGTGATGTCCCCTGTGATCAGGTACCCGTTGTAGAACCAAACATCCCACGTGGTCGTATCACCGCCGCCCCATCGTTCGATGATCTGGGGGTTCCGGGGGTCCGTGAAGTCCACGAGGACAACGCCGGGCCCGTAGAAGGCAATAGCGAGCACGTCCCGATCCTCGGCGGGGATCAGTTGACCAAAGTGGGCGGTGCATGAGGCCTCGGCTCGATCCGGGTTCTCGAGAATGTCCTCCATAAGCACGGGGTGATCCGTACTCAACGCGCCCATGAACAAGGGATTTGTCTCGTCCGAGATGTCGTAGAAGTACAGGTTCCCAAGGGGCCCAGTCGCCGTGATGGGGCCTTGGCTGGCTTGAACATCGCAAGCGGGCAGTCCCCCGCCGCCGGTTTCATCCCCGACGATGAGAACGGTCCCGTCCATGTTGCTCATGGCCAGGTGGCTGAACCGTTCAGGCGTCGAGGATGTGCTGGGAAGGCCTTCGATACCGTGATGGACGGGGACGTTCACGATGACCTGTGGGTCCAGGGGGTCTTCGATGTCCCAGATCTGCGTGACGTCGTAACCGGCGCAGTAGGCGCGGTATTTGTCCTCGCTGGGCCAGAGGCTGAACTTGATGTCGTGGCAACTGTACCCGTTGTCGAAGTCGAGGGCGAGTTCAGGCGCGTAGGGGTCTGAGAGGTCGTAAATCGCGGTGCCCTCCGTGCCGCCATCGGGCAGGTTCCCCATCTCGCCCCCGCCCGCGCCCGCGCTGTTATACAACAAGGGCGTGCCCGGCACGATCTGCACGTTGTGCGAGCCCCGGTCGGGCGCGATCACGCTGGCTTGAACAGGGTTCTCGGGGTCCGTGATGTCCCAGATGGGAACGATAGCGTGATCCGTGGCGAACACGGCGAAGAGGGAACCGTCCGGGAAGCCTAGGATCTCCACATCGCGCCCGCCGGTGTCCGCCTCCTCGCCGCCCGCGTCGAACGCGCTAAGCACCTCGGGCTCGGCGGGATCCGCGATGCTCACGACCCATGCGCTTTGACCGGTGCGGCCCGGTACGACGACGATCTCGCCCCACGCTGCGATCCCGCTGCCGCTTGCAACATCTCCGTCGGGGTTCTCGGCCAGGTGCTCAACCTGGATGTTGTCCAAGGAGAACTCGTTCTCTTCGATCGGTGCCCAGAACGAGGGCGCCCCCTCTGGGAGGTCCGTGGGGATCGTCGTGTACGTGGGCAGACCAAAGGCAGGGTGCACGTTGGACCCGGGCTCTTCGAACAACTGTTCCGCCGCGGGTTCGATGTTCAATGCATCGGTGCCCTCGGCGGACTGCGTATCGACATCGTCGCCAAGACCGATGCACCCGGTAAGCCCAACCGTCGCCGCCAACAACATGACCCAAACGCTCGAACGCATGAACACGTGGGAACTTTACATCCTGAAAAGCTTTGTTGCCGATCGCTCGATCGCGGGGCCGAACGATGCCTTTTTGCACGACATCGGCGTCTTGGCCTCTTGGTGGTTGAACGTATGTCGAAAGGCCGAAACCTCGCTCGTGGATTGCTCAGCCTTATCGCATCCTCGCTGGTTTGGATCGCGCTTGGCCTGGTTTATTTCATCGTGACCGTGTGGATCGTCTCGTTCGGTGTGGAGACGGTCACCGGGACTGCTGCAAGCTCGGACTTCGTTGCCCTCTCCGCTGCTCTGCTTGCCATCGGTAGCCTTGCAGGGTCCAGTTACAGCATGGGAAGCATGGGTCCCAAGCCTGAACCGGTTGATCGGTACGAGACGAGCGAAGTCGCTTAGCGCCCTTAGAGTACGCCCATCTCGCCCAGTTTCTCGGGCAGGTACGTGTCCGTCACGAAGTCCAACCCGTACTTGGCAAGGGCTTGCTGCTCGCTCTTCTTCCCAAGCTCGAGCTGGAATTCGATCTCGCCTTGCCACCGATCGTCTTGGAAGCGCGGGTCGGAAAGCTCGCTCTTTAGCGCGCGTTCGTCCTGCTCGGTGAGCGCGTCGGTGGGCAAATCGTAGTTGACGATGTCGCTGGGCGTGATGCCCAAGTACTGAGCACCGGGCGTTGCTAGGTGCTCGCTGATGTGCGCTGTCTTGATGGCGCCGTACGCGACGCTTCCGAAGATGCGGTACGACCAGGGGTCCGCGTCCAGGAACACGACGGTGGGTATCCCGAACTCTTCGTTCAACCGCTTGAGCAATCGTCGTGTTGACCGAGCCGGTTGGCCTTTCAGGTGCAAGAGCAAGGCGCGGTGGGATTCATCGAACCCGTTCTCGACAAGCCGGTCGAACATCCCGCCGGTCTCGATGGCGATGACGAAATCACAATCGATCGAGCGCAGTGAGAGCTTCTCTTCTTCAACGTTGAAGGGAACAGAGTACCCGGCATCCCCCACGTCGTCCCGGCAGTTGATCACGCGCGTGTCACCCGTGCGCGTCGTCTCCTCCACCGTCACGTCGCCCAGGATCCTGGCTCCATCCTCCTCGGGTCGAAGCTTGAAATCCTCCCGCATCAGCTCCGTGACAACCTCCAAATCCTCGGCGAGTTTGTCGCTCTCGCTCTGCTTGGCGAACTTCGCCAAGTCCCACCCTTCGGAGATGTAGTACATCTCCCTGAGCGTGCTGGATTTGTTCGTCTCGATCATCTCGCGGATGAAGTTGATCATGTACATCGTGCGCAGCAGCATCTTGGCGCCGTTGGTCTTCTTGGCGCTGCGCGTCGAGGAGCTATCTCCATACTTCCAGACGCCGTGTTCTTCATCGAACTCGATGTTGCTCTTGGAGCGCACCGGCAGCTGAAGCTCGGGAACGCGCCCGTCCGTGAAGTCTTGGTACACACCTTCGGCCAGCGCGTAGAGTTCTTCCAGCGTGGCTTGACCGACTTCTCCTTCCGTGATGGCCGACATCAGACCTCAACCTCCTTCGTGATCTCTTCCTCGTCTGGATCGATTTGCTGGGGCGCGGGTGCCGTCTCGGGGACCGTGTCTTCTTCCCATTCCTCCGCGCCAGCGATGAGCGCCGCGTCGATCCCATCCAGGTACGCGTCCACGTTGCTCACGTCGTCAGGGGGCAGCCCGCGGATGCGGTATTCGAACGTTCGAGCTTCCCCGCTGTCGATCTTGATCTCCTCCCAGGAGAGCTTGTTGTCTTCAAGCCCGATCTTGTCGGGGTTTGGATCCTCGAGGGTCCCATCGGGCGGGATCTCAACGATCAAGCGGACCTTCTTCCCGTGCGAGGTGTAGTTGGTGACGCGGACTTTAACGTCGTGACCGACGCCTTGTTCGTACGTGATCTCGGGCGTGACCATGACGGCATTCATGATGTTCGCGATGCTTCGTTCGTAATCGGGCACGTCGCGGTCGAGGATCTGCGCGCTTTTCTCCGCGATTTGGGGGATAATCTGGCGGATGATGTTCTCCTTTTTCCGGAGCTTGCGCATCTTCTTCCCTTTGCGGATGTGGGAGCGCATCTTGCGGGCGCATTCGCGAACGGCGAGCTCGATCTCGTCCTCGATCTTCGGGATGTTCGCGATGGCGTCTTTGCTTTCGCTCGTGAAGGGCACGTTCGTGCTGGCCACGTGAACGAGGATGGCGGCGCTTCCTCGGGGGATGCCTTGCCCGCCTCGTTGGTCCAAGTCGTACCGGCGCCAGTCGATCTTCTCGATGGCGGTCGTGGCCACGCACCCGCCGCGCTGGTAGAGCAGGGGGACGCGGTTGGCGTAGCGGAGGATCTCGACTTGCTCTTCCTCGGTGATCTTGTCGGCCCCGTACACGACGGCGGCTTCCACCTGGAAGGGGGGCCCACCGTTGACCTCTGGATCGCGCGTCGTGGTCGCGATCAAGTCCGCGTCTTTGAACTCGGTTCGCAGGCCTCGTCGGATGAGCGCTTCCCCGATGGGGGATAAGCAATCGGTGGGAGGTGAGACCATGCGGACCTCGTCGAAGGCCTTCATGAGGTCTTTGCAGTCGTCCGTTTTGAGGTACTTGGGTTTGCGGTCTTCGCGGACCCCGCTTGCCTCGCAGATCTTCCTGGCCGTGGAGAGCCCCACGCGGCAGAAGTCCTTCTGCAGGAAGCTCGTGATCTTGGTGGCCTCCGTGTTCTTGGCCATGGCTTGCAGTTGGCCAAGCTCGATGCCTTGAGGATGCGGTTTAATCTCCACGGTCTCGGGTGGAAGGTCCTCGCTTGCCCGCGGGAAAACGGTGCGTGTCCCGTCGGGTTCGACGAGGGTGAGCTGCGCGTGAGGGTTCACGACGCTCGTGGTTCGCATGTATTCGAAGATGCTCTGCGCTCCGCGCACGTAGCGGCCTTCCATCGTGATCTCAAGCCGCGTGCCGTGGTCTTTCTCCCAGTCGACGATCTCTTCGTTCTTGATCTCGGGTTCGTTCTTCTTTGTGTCGATGCGAAGGTCCAATCGATACGCGGGGTGGTCGGGGCCAACGCGCGTGAGCACGGTGGTGGGTTGACCGCTGGTGAGCTGCCCGTACATGACGACGGCGCTGATTCCGATGCCTTGCTGACCCCGGCTCTGCCTAATTTGGTGGAAGCGGGAGCCGTAGAGGAGTTTTCCGAAAACGTTGGGGACTTCGCGCTTGATGACGCCGGGCCCGTTGTCCTCAATGACGACTTTGTATTCGTCGTCACTGAGTTCGTCGATCTCAACGTGGATCTCGGGGAGGACCCCGGCTTCTTCGCACGCGTCCAGGGCGTTGTCGACGCCTTCTTTGATGCTTGTGATGAGGGCTCGGGTCGTGTTGTCGAACCCTAGGATGTGTTTGTTCCGTTCAAAGAACTCTGAAACGCTGATTTCCCGTTGCTTCTCTGCGAGTTCGTTCGCGATGCTCACGCGTTCACCACCAACGGGCGGTCCCGCTCCTGGGTAGGCTCGTCGTTGGGGTCCTCCAGGGGCAATCCCATCCCGGGCGCCATAGCCGATGCCCCGGTATAAGAGTTATCGGGTTCGTGCGCGGGTTTGGGTTCCCGCTGGTAACGGTGAAGGGTTCTACCGTGAGGGTGAAAGGGTTCACTGTCGGGGGTTGCGTGCAGCGGCGAGGGTAGCAAGGAGGACGGCGATTATGGCGAGGATGGAGCCGGGGCCGGGCACGGGAACGGCGCTTTTCCCGTCGAGGTAGAACTCGGTTTCGACGGTGCTTGCTTGCGTTCCTTGGGGCATATGGGCGGGGTGGAATTGGACGGCGGAGTCCCCGTTGATGCTGATCTTCCATGGGACTTGGATCTCCAGGTACACGGTTCGTGTTTCCTGGGGTTCAACTTGGAATGCTTGGGGGGGTTCGATGAGCGCATCGGCGGGGTTGAGGATGACATCAGAGTCGACGATGACGGGCCCGTTGGCGTTGTTGGTGACCTCGACGGGGACGAGTGTTTTGAGTCCGCCCCATGCGGTCACGTTGTGCCCGTTGGGCATGTCGACCGTGATCCCGCCTCGGAAGGAGGGTTCGTAGGTGAGTTCGCCTTCGTCTTCGGCACCTTGGAGCATCCCGTTTTCTTGGGCAATGACGCGGTATGTGGCGGTTGTTTCGGTGTATGCGGGCGCGGTGCGATCGATGTCGAGTTGCAGTTGAACCACGAAGTGTTCGATGTTGCTGGTTTGGCTTGTCGTGTTGTTGATGAGGATGGTGTCGGGTTCGAAGCTTGTTTGGACCCAGTCGGGCTCGTCGACGACTTCGAAGCGGAGTTCGGTCGGTTCCTGGCTGATGCCGTTGTCCCAGGAGTAGCGTACGTTCGCGGCGTGTTCGTGAACGGTACCGGTTTGCATGGGGCCGCCGGGGGCTGGGATGCTGATCTCGACGCTGGTTTCGGTGATGCCAAGGTCCTCTAGTTGCGCGTTCCCTGTGGGGATGGCGAGGGCGAAGAGGCCAAGTAGGGTGAGGGTGAGGACCCAGCGCCGAGGCATGCGACGAACCGGGGGACTTTCTCGCGAGGTAAAATCTTTGCCGTAGGACCTTGCAATCGTGGCGGCCTTGGAGGGGGGAACGCTCTTAGGGGGGAGGCTTTGTGGGGGGG
>PWVY01000143.1 GCA_003561665.1 Thermoplasmata archaeon | reverse complement strand
GTGGTTCAAGCCGCAATACGAAGCGGTGATCGCCTGAGATCAGCCCGTATCCAGGAGAAACTCACCCGCGCCGAAACCAACATCAACCGCGTCCAAGAGCATACCCCCCGTGAACGGGACGCATTCCAGGGCCGGGGGATCATCAAGGATGGGATCTACAAGAACCTCGAGGACGGTATCCAGAACATCTTGGATGCTTGTGCCCTGCTCGTGAAGGAGCACAGCCTGGGCATCCCAGACGACGAATACGGCTTCAACGATCTCCTCCTTGAAGGCGCGCACATCGGGAAGGCCGAGAAAGAACTTCTCGACGACCTCCGTGGACTGCGCAACCGGCTGGTCCACCGGTACGGACCCATCGACGACGCCATCGTGCACGCCCGCATCATCGACAACCTGGACGACATCGGGAGCCTCATCGAGACGCTGCGCGAGGCCATCCAAGAACCGTAGACCGTTCCACGACCCGGAACCCTTTCCCACAAGACGCACCTGCCCCAAGCCAAGGTGAACAGGGTGACCAACGACCACCGCCTCCCCGGAACCATCCGCCCCCGATACTACGACCTCCACCTCCACGCCGACCCCGGCCAAGACACCTTCCAAGGCCACGTCGAGATCTGGATCGCCTCGGACGAACCCACCCGCACCCTCACCCTCCACGCCCGCGACATGGACATCACCCGCGCCGACGTCAAAGAAGGCAACACGCTCTACCGGGGCGAAGCCACGCTCGACGAAGACGACGACACCGTCACCCTCACCTTCCCCGAGAAGGTCCCCGCCGGGCAAGCACGCCTCATCCTCGAATACACCGGGACCATCAGCGATGGCATGGCCGGGCTCTACCTCTCCAAAAGCGGGAACGAAGAATGCCTCGTCACGCAATGCGAAGCCACCGACGCCCGCGCCGTGTTCCCCTGCTTCGACGAACCCCCCTACAAAGCCAACCTCCGCTGGACCATCACCGCCCCCAGCGAACACACCGTCCTCACCAACGGCGCCCTCCACGAGAAAAACGACAACGAAGACGACACCACCACCTGGACCTTCAAACCCACACCCCCCATCAGCACGTACCTCGCCGCGCTCGCCATCGGCCCCTTCCAACCCACAGAAACCACGCACGAACGAGGCACCCCCTTCCGCGTCTGGGCCCCCCCCGACAAACCCCCCCTCGGCGAGCACGCCCGCGACTTCGCCACGCACCTCCTCCCCTGGTTCGAGGACTACTTCGCCACCGAATACCCCTACAAGAAATACGACCAACTCGCCGTGCCAAGCTTCGCCTTCGGCGCCATGGAGAACGTCGGCCTCGTCGTCTTCCGCGACACGCTCCTCCTCCACGACGACGCCACCGCCAGCTGGCAAGACCGCAAAAGCATCGACCGCGTCGTCGCGCACGAGTTCGCCCACATGTGGTTTGGCAACCTCGTCACGATGGAATGGTGGGACGATCTTTGGCTCAACGAAGCCTTCGCCGAATGGATCGCCCACAAAGCCGTCAACCACCTCGAACCCACGCACCAAACCTGGCACGACTTCCAACGACGCACCCACCAAGCCCTCACCACCGACGCCCTCGAAACCACGCACCCCATCTACCACCCCGTCGAAACCCCCGAACAAGCCATGGAGATGTTCGACGCCATCACGTACGGCAAAGGATCCGCCACCATGCGCATGCTCGAAGCCTACCTCGGCGAAGACACCTTCCAAAGCGGCCTACGCGCCTACATGGAAACCCACGCCGAGAAGAACGCGAAAGGCGAAGACCTCTGGCACGCCCTCGCCCACGCCAGCGACGAACCCGTGCAAGACATCATGCACGCCTGGATCACGCAACCCGGCCACCCCACCCTCCACACCACCCTCGAAAACGACACCCTCACGCTCACACAAGAACGCGCACGAACCACCCCCGCCACCCACCCCGAAACCGACACCTGGCCCCTCCCGCTGGGCATCCGCTACGGACACAACGGACAAACCCACGAACACCGCCACCTCCTCACCAAGGAACACGAAACCCTCACCCTCCCCCACGAACCCGACTGGGTCTACCCCAACGCCGACGCCATCGGCGTTCACCGAACCCACCTCGACGAAGCCCAACACGACGCGCTGATCAGCCACATCCAACACCTCACCCCCACCGAACGCACCCGCCTCCTCCACGACGAATGGGCCAACACCAAGAACCAACAACGCGACCCCCAACGCTACCTCACCCTCCTCGAAACCCTCACCCAAGACCCCCAACACCACGCCATCCAACAAGCCATCACCCACCACCTCCAACGCCTCGAAACCCTCCTCACCACGCACGGGACACCCAAAGCGCTCGAAGGCCTACGCGCCTGGACGCAAGAACACCTCACCCCCCATCTCCCCGACCCCCTCCCACCCACCGGCGACGAGGCCCCCAGCGAAGGCACCCGCCGCGCAGCGATCCTCCACGCCACCGCCGGCATCGCCCAAGACCCCACCGCCAAACAAGCCGCCCTCACCCTCGCCAAAAAAGAACGCGACGCCCCCACCAACATCCACCCCGACCTCGCCACCACCGCCGTGAAACTCAACGCCCGCTTCGGCGACGAGGCCACCT
>PWVY01000246.1 GCA_003561665.1 Thermoplasmata archaeon | reverse complement strand
TTGAAGGGTTGTGTGCCCCTCGAGTTACACACTCCTTCACCGGAGGATCGTGGCAGACCGCTCGGGCCCCATGCTCACGATGGACACCGGGCACTTGGCCTCATCCTCGATGCCCTCCACCAACTGATGCACGCCCGAGGGAAGCTCCTCGAAAGAGGTCGCTTGCGAGGCCCCCTCGAAGCTCCCTGCCACCGTCTCGAAGCGAGGCTCCACCCGTTCAAGCGCGTACGCGCTCACCGGGGGCACGCGCTTGATCTCCCCGTCGACCTCGTACGCCGTGCACACCTTGACCTCCTCCAACCCTTCCAACACATCCCCCTTGATCAACGCAAGATCCGTGAACCCGTTCACCCTGGCCGCCCAGCGAAGCCCCACAAGATCCAACCACCCCACGCGTCGACGACGCCCGGTCGTCGTCCCGTACTCGTTGCCCACCTCGACCAAGTGATCCGCCGCTTCTCCCTCGATCTCCGTCGGGAAGGGCCCATCCCCCACGCGCGTCACGTACGCTTTCGCGATGCCCCAGACTCGATCGATGCTCGCCGGGGGCAACCCTGTGCCCGTTGAGGCGCCTCCCGCCGTCGTGTTCGAGGATGTCACGAACGGGTACGTGCCGTGATCGATATCCAACAACGTTCCCTGGGCCCCCTCCAAGATCACGTTCTCGCCCTCGTCCACCGCGTCCAACAACCGCTCCGTCGCGTTCCCCACGTAGGGCCCCAACGTGTCGGCCCATTCCCCCACGCGCGCCTTAACACCCTTCGCATCGGGCACCTTGACACCGGCCGCCTTGCACCAGGCCTTCAACCCCTCAAGCGCGCGATTCAGCGTCGCCTCTCGGGAGGCCTCATCGAGCAGGTCCCCGATGCGCGCGTTGAACCGGCTGGCCTTGGAGGCATACGTGGGCCCGATGCCGCGCTTGGTCGTCCCGATGCCCGCGCCGGTCTCCTCCTTGGCTGCATCCAAGAGCCGATGGTGCTCAAGGACCACGTGCGCGTTCGGGCTGATCAACACCTCACCCCGCAGCGCGTCCTTCTCCCGAAGCGTCGTAATCTCCTCGATGAGCGCGTCGGGATCGATCACGACCCCGTTGCCCAACACCGCCGTCACGCCTGAGCGCAACACGCCGCTTGGAAGCAGGTGAAGCGCGTGCTTATCCTCCCCGATGACGACCGTGTGACCCGCATTGTTCCCGCCCTGGAAGCGAGCCACCACGTCAGCATCTTCAGCGAGAAGATCCGTGATCTTACCCTTTCCCTCATCGCCCCACTGGGCCCCGATGATGACCGTCGTTCGCGACACGACGCAACGAACAACACGCGAGCTTAAAGCGTTCCGGCACGCAAGCCCTGCAGGAGGCTCGTTTCATGCGCGTCGCCAAAGCTCCTTATTACCCCCCCAGGGGGAGGGAGGATGTGGTGACCCCGACGTGATGAAGAAATCGATCGGAACTGGAATCGCTGTGCTCATGGCAACGCTGACCCTCACCGGACTCGCCGGCGCAACCCCCCTCGCGCTGGTCACCGGAGAAGGCGGCGGCGAAGCCCAGGGCGAAGCCGAAGGAGAGTACTACGTGGACGCAAGCGGCGCAACGGACGCGGCCACGGAGACGCACAACGACGCACAAAGCCAAGTGAACGCTGAAGTCAAGAACGTTAACGAAGCCTACACCGAAGCGCAATGGGATGCGTACGATACCATCAACGACACCGAATCGCCGCAAATGGAAGACGACGTTGTCGATCCCACGCTCGTGAACGAAGTCGAAAAAGCCGGTGAAGTCAGCGCCGAACACGCGGACCAAGCCGAGAAGGCTATGGACGTTGAAAGCGAGTACGTGGACGCCGGTGCGGACGTCAGCTTCGCGGCGCAAGCCAAGGCCTGGATGACGGACACGTTCAAGGGCCTCACGGATGTCTTCAAGGACACGAACGAGGTCGCGAACGAGGACCTCGGCGCTGAGGGCGAAGCAAAACAAGCCCTTGAAGGCACGCTCGAGACCGAGAACGAGATCCGCAACGATGTGGTCAGCCAAGCCGAGCTGGACACCCAAGCGCCCGACGTGGACCCCAGCGTGAGCGGTGACGCGACCATCGAGCACGCAACGGAAGTCGCCTCGAGCGCGGCCGGTCAAGGCGAAGCCGGGATTCCCTAACCCGATTACAGGGTACCAACCGCTTGGATCCCCACCACCGCCCGGGCCGCACGGCCCGGGCGGCTCCCCTCCCCCTTTTTCCTACTCCTCCCAAATCCCCCGCTTTGAACCGAAACGCCTATCCCTCTCACGGTGCCATCACGACGTGGGATGGATGCACGATGATGAACACCAAGTACGAGAAGCAAGACGTCAAAGGATGGATGCTTCTCATCGACGTCGTCGTCACCCTCGTCATGATCGCCTCCGCCGTCATGCTCGTGTACAACGCGTACCTGGCCGGGGCGAAACTGGGCGCGGGTGTCGCCGGCGCTGAACAACGCATGCACTACTGGACGATGATGACGAGCGTCGCGTTCCTCGTCGGGAGCCTGGCCTACCTGTTCGGTCGCTACTTCAAGGACCGATTGGCGGAAGTGCACAACCCCTGGATGTGAACGAAAGAACCCCCCCCCCCCC
>PWVY01000013.1 GCA_003561665.1 Thermoplasmata archaeon | reverse complement strand
GGGGCTCTTCGAGGATCGACCGGGTGCAATTCGGCGGCGCGTTGATGGCTTCTGCGACATCCTTGCCAACCTTGCGCTCATCGATGTCGAACGCGGTCACGACGTTCACATCCGCCACGTCGTAGCCGTGAATCGTGCGGTGCATAAGCCCGATCGGTTCTGCGTCCGGGCGGCGCCTGTAATACTCGATGCCCTGCACAAGCGAGGAGGCGCAATTGCCGACACCGGCGATCGCCAGACGAATCTCACTCATCCTGGTGCACCTCTTCCCCCACTCTCCCCGTACGTTCTCGGAGCCGATTGTCCGTATTTCATTGTTCCGTTCGACGGTTTGTGGGGATAAGAACGCTCCTCATGGGGCATGGACGAGACCCACGAACAGGTCCATCGCGTTCGTACCCGTAGGCCCCGTACGGATCAAATCCCCCAACCCATCGAAGAACGCGTACGCATCGTTGCGATCCAAGTGCTCCTGAACATCCAACCCCTTCTCCTGAGCCCGCTGGAGCGTTCGCCCATCCGCCATCGCGCCCGCTGCGTCCGTTGGCCCATCGATCCCGTCCGTACCGAAACCAGCGACGACCGCCTTCTCGTCGGCTAACGCTTCGACCGCGGCTAGGACAAGCTCCTGGTTGCGACCCCCCTTCCCAGGACCGCCCTCATGCTCAGGACGAAGACGAACCACAGCCTCGCCCCCTGCGATCAAGCCTTTGTCTTCTCGAACCAGGCGCCTTGCAAGCGTGGCACCCTCCACGCGCGCTTCTCCTTCGATCGGGCCCGGCACCGTCACGACCCGGTGACCCAGTTCGCGCGCCATCTCCTCAGCAGCCGTCCGAGCATCCTCGTTCGTCGCGAGCACATGCGTTTTGCCCCTCATGGCGTCATCCCCTGGCTTCGGCGTTTCAGGGATGCGCCCTTCGAGGCCTTCTTCGATCACCTCAGAGACGACCGGTGGGAGGTTCGCGGGATCGATCCGCTGCACGAGCGCATGGGCTTGCTGGAACGTCGTAGGATCGGGCACGGTAGGCCCCGACCCCACATCCGATGGAACATCGTTGGGCACGTCGCTGATCAACAACGTGATCACCTCCCCTGGGCACGCCTGAGCAAGCTGACCGCCTTTCAAACGAGACACGTGCTTACGGAGCAGGTTCATCTCGTGCACCGTGATGCCGCGAGCCAGCAACGCTCTCGTCGCCAACTGCAAATCATCCAAGGGGATGCGTGGAGCCACCATCATCGCAGAAGCTCCCCCCGTCAAGAGCACAAGCAACCGCTCCGTCTCGGGAACGTCCTGGACGAACGATAACGCTGCCTTCCCCGCTTCCATGCTACCCTCGCCCGGGACAGGATGTTCCCCCACGATCCAATCCCACCCAGGCAACGAACCCTCCTCGGGAGCAATCACCAACCCCTTCGCGTTCGGGAACGCTTCGTATGCCACCTCCGCGAACCCTTGAGCGCCCCGCCCAACCGCGAGCACATGCACTCCATCCCCCTCCCCCAACGCGTACCGACCCTCACCCACCTCCAGTACACCATCGTGCAAAGCCCGCGCAAGCAAAGGACCCGGCTGCACAGCATCCAACCCCGCTCCCAACACCGTGAGCACATCCTTCCGCAAGTCCTCGAACGGTTCCGGATGACCGTCGGCTACCTCCTTCGTTAACGCCGTCACGGGTTCACTCGCGGGCGGGACCGTCATGCGCCCATCAACCACCAACCGCCCTAAAAGGACGTTGCCGTGCACCCCCTACGAGACCCAAGGCAACGCTTCACGCCCCAGGCAAATCACACGCAGCACCCTCACGAGGAACGCCCAAAACGAGAGACCCCACAAGCAACCAAACGGTCCCCACCTGAGCGACATTGTACAAGGCCAAATCGGGCTTCCCTAACACGAACAAGAACGGCCCCACACCCGAACCCAGCACCCCCGCCACCACGCCATACAAGATCGGCGTGCACCCCGCACAGAAACTCGTCGCGGCAACGCCCACACCGGCTCCACCCATCATGCCCGCGCTTCCCCCGGTGACGTTCACCACCAACACCCCCGTGGTCACGCTCACCAGCCCCGCCAGGGCGACAGCGAGCACCACCTTAGCAAAGGTCGCCTGAAGGAGAAGGTCCACGCTTGGGAACCAAACAGCCCAAACCGACCAGAACGCAAGAGGCCCCCAACTTGCATCCGGCAAGTAGAACGTCGTAACCGCCTCCTGCCCAGGCGCAGACCCGTCCACGAACTGGACCATCTGCGTGACGAAAGCGAAAACAACGAAGAAAACAACGCCCGCAACAACCGCTGCGATCATGGCCCCTCGATGTGCTCGAACCCTTGGCCCGATGGTGCCCCAATGGGACGCGACGAACCACCATGCGCACCCGACCGTGCCTACCACCAGGCCCGCGGCAACGAGCTTCCACCCGGTGCGGCCCATCCATAGGGTCGGGACGCTGATCGCAACAACCACCCAAGCGATGCCCAAGATGAGCATCCATGAAAGAGGATCCACGGCCCCCTTCCCGTTCCAGCGGCGCCGAAGGAACGCGAAGCCCACCAGCACGAAAACCGCAGCGATGAAGAACGAAGCCAGATGCGCCTGAGCTAACCCCTCGGGAGCCACCGGCCCGACGAGGTCCCCTGGGTGGTGGGCTCTTGCTCCCTGCGCAAGCGCCAAGGGAACGACCGAACCGGCCAAACCCGCAAGGGTTCGCAACCGCATCAAATCCACCATCCTCGACCCACTGATAAAAGCTTCCACCAACCCTCAACGGAGAAGCCCGATGAAACGATGTACGTGGACGCGGGTACAACCATACCATGACCCCGCCAAGGGTGCGGACTGTCCGCCGCTACGACCGCATCGCCCCTTGGTTCGATCGTGTCGAATCGTGGCCCGAAACGCGCCTCTACAGCGCTTGGCGTCCATTCTTGTTCGAAGGGCTCAACCCCGGAGATCGCGTCCTCGAGATTGGGGTCGGGACGGGGCGAAACTTCGCCTACTACCCCCCCGGCATCAACGTGGAAGCGATCGACTTCAGTTCGAACATGCTCGACGAAGCAAAAACGAAACGTGCAGCGGACACCGGTCTCCATCGGGCAGACATCGAATCGCTACCCTTCAAGGCGAACACGTTCCACCGGATCGTGGGAAGCTTCGTCTTCTGCAGCATCCCAGACCCCGTTGAAGGGGCCCGATCCATCGCCCGCGTCCTCCATCCCAACGGGGACGTACGGTTGGTCGAACACGTACGCAGCCAGAACGCGATCTTGGCTGCCATCGGCCATGCCCTAAGCCCGTTCACACGGTTCCTCTTCGGTTACAGCACCAACCGGGACACGGCCAAGAACCTCGAAGAAGGCGGGCTCCAAGTGACCGAAAAACGGAGCCTCTGGTTCCATGATGTCTTCACGTACATCCAGGCCCATCCACCAAACAACCCCAGCCCCCCTCCGACCCCTCACCTTTAAAGACCGGGGGTCCCTCGCCTGAATCAATGAGCCTCCCGGATGTCCAATCGCTCCGGAGCGACCACGACTTCAAGCTGACACGCGTTGGCGTCACAGGCGTCCAAAAGCCCGTGATGATCGAGCGCCCGGGCGAAGAACGGACGAACGCACTGCATGCAACGTTCGACCTCTTCGTCGACCTTCCTGCCGAGCAGCGCGGCTCACACATGTCCCGAAACCTGGAAGCCATCGGAGAGATCCTCGAAGATGCCGTTCGAGTACCTAAAAAGGGCCTGGAATGGATCGTCGAAGGAGCCGCTCGCGAACTCCTCGAACGACACGAATACGCGACTGTAGCGGAAGTAGAAGCCGAGTCCACCTTCTTCGTCGAACAAACAACCCCCAGCGGAGCGAAAACGCTGGAACCGTACGAGTTGCTCGCTAAAGCGAAGGCCCACCGTGACGGAGGCATCCGTCGCTCGATCGGGGTGGCGGTGACCGGTATGACGGCATGCCCCTGCGCCATGGAAACCACTCAACACATCCTCGAAGAACAAGGCGCAACCATCGAGAACGCCCCAAGCGTCACACATAACCAACGGAACCGAGCGATGCTCATGCTCGATGTGCGGGAGGGGAACGACGTGGACGCGCGCGACATGGTGACCATCATCGAGGATGCCATGAGCGCGCCCACGTACGAGCTTTTAAAGCGTGGGGACGAAGCGGACCTCGTTCTTCAAGCTCACCAGTCGCCTCGCTTCGTGGAGGATGTCACACGGGAGATCCTGGCTCGCGTGCTGAAACGGTACGAGCACTTGCCAGGCGATACGATCGTCACCGTGAAAAGCCAGGCTGAAGAATCCATCCACAAGCATGATGCGTTCGCCGAGCGGGTAACGACGCTCGAAGAACTGCGAGCTTGACGGGTCTTACGCGACTATCGCGATGCCCATGATGACAAGCAGGACGCCCACGATGAGGCTGATCGAACGCTCTACGATGCCAGGAACCCTGCTCGGGCCAACGTTAAGCAACCCTCCCAACACGCCGGTGACGCCTCCGAAAACGGTTCCATCCCCCACCCACCATGCCAAGCAACTGGAAGGATATCAAGAACGAGCAAACCCACGCCAACGATCGCGTTCAGCGTGCTGACCGTTGCCACGAGAGAGTTCGCTGGAAACAACCTTGCAACTTGCCTCCGCTCCTCTCAGTTCGACAGCGTATCGGGTAACCTTAAGTACGCCCTGGAGGTCGATGGGTTGCCCGCGTGATGCGCGGGCACCCCCCGGGGTGGGCGGAGACCCCCGTGCCAACTATTCCCCCAACCTCCTTCGCCTCCCTCTCCGCCTACCCCACTCCCTCTTCTCCCTTCACCACGCGAACCCGCCAACCCCATCTTGCGGTTGATGGAGTTTGCATCAAACACTTTCGTTCCAGGCCGGTTGAGTCTCGGGGATCGGGTTATGCTAAAAGCCATAGGGCAAGCGTTGCCGTGAGGATGAGACCGATAGCGGCGATGAGAACGAGGAGGAGCGTTTTTCGGTCGCTGCCCCAGGCGATGGGGATGGGGCCGATGAGGATGATGCCAGCGCTTTTGCTTTCTTTTTCTTGGGGAGGGGGTGAAGTGGGTGCGTCGTGGGTGCTTGTCGTTGGGGAAGATGGGGGGTGAGAGCCTACCGTGAAGCGGGTGAGAATCCATGTGAAGATGCCTGCGATGAGCAGAAGGGTGCCCAGTGCTGCGGCGGGACCGGTGCCGGTGAGGATGGGGATGATCAAGAGAATGTACACGTTGAGGTCGCCTTGTAGGGCCGCCCAGAGGAGGAGCGCGGCTCCCAGGGCGATCATCGCCAGGGAAACAAGGCGTCCAATCCGCATGGTTTGGACAGGATTGTTGGGTTCTTGGTCGTTGTGGAGGTGGGCGGGTGTGCTTTCCGGGTTTAAGCGTTGGCTAGGGGCGAAGCAAGAACATTCTTCCCCTGGCACGTTTTCGGGGGTTTGCGTGTATGGGCAGTGAGGGCCATAGCCCGGGCATCTTGGCCGTCGTGAACGGCGTTATAAACGCCGTTATCAACGGTGCTCTAGGGTATGGTATCGCGTGGCTTCACACGAACCGCTGGTCGTTCGACTGGTACACGCACGTGCCGGATCCGGTGTTGGAGGATACCTTCGTCGTTGGGGACGTCTTGTTGGGCGCGTTCCTGGTGGGCGTGATCGTCACGCTCATCGTCAAGGCGATCTTTTACTGGGATTGGGATCGTGGCGGGATCAAGCCGACGCAGAAGGAGACCTTCCTGCTATCCCAGCCTCGTTCGAGGGTTCAGCATGCGTTGGTTACGGGCGTCATGCTTGGGATCGTGTTCGCGATCACGGCCTTGCTTTCGATGCTCGTTTACTTCGGGAACACGGGCAACGAGTGGATGACGCACGAGGCCTTCATCCTGGTGAAGGTGGGCGCTGGCCTCGTCGCGGGGTACATCGCTGGGCACGTGGCCACGATGAGCGCGGCGGTGAACCTAAGCCATGGCATGCTCGAGGATACGAGCGATCAGGGGAACCTCATCGCGCGGTTGTCGCTGTGGAGCAGCGTGAACCCCAAGAAGGTCGTGGGCGTGGTCCTGGCGATCACGCTCGTCTCGGGGTATGGGTTAACCCTCATCGAAACCGAGGTGGACGTTGCGGATGTGCTTCCCAGGGAGAACCCGAACACGGAAGCGATGCACAACGTCTCGGACCATTTCTCGAGCACGTTCACGCAGCAGGTCACGCTCCAATGGACGGTGGACGAGGAACGATGTTTGAAGGATAGCCAGGAGAATCTGCCACAGCGGCATGCGGGTGGCCCGCTCTCTTCGTCCCAGGTGAACTGTGGGAACATCACGGACGAGGTGTACGTGCGTGCGATCGACGAGTTCTTCGAGTTCCTGCAAGAGTACGAGATGGAGTACGACGAGGATGATTTGGACGATATGGAACCGTGGGAGCGGGAGGAGGAGCTTAGGATCCATCAGAGCCCGTTCGAGTACATGATCGGGCTTCCCAGCTTCTACAAGTTGATCAATTGGACCCTTGACGGGGGGCAAGAGCGCGGTTCCGATGATGCCTTCGCGTTGCCGCCGGTGGAGGATCGGGCGCAGTGGACCACGTTGCACGAGGCCACGTGGGCGGCCATCGATGATACGATGACGCCCACGATGTCGCCCAGTCACACGACCGCGGCGATCTTGTTCCTCGTCCCGGCGGACACGGAGCACGAGAGCATCGAGATCGGGGACTTCGTGCTCGATGCGCGCGATCACTACTTGGAGGAATGGGGGCCCGAGAACGCGGAATGGACCGTGTTCCTTGACGAGAACTACCCACGGTTCACGGCGGATTTCCCCGTCGCCAACAGCCACAGCAGCACGCTGGCAGAAGAGGACTTGATGTTCCTTTTACCGCTCATCATCTTCTTCATCTTCATCGCGCTTTTCGCGGCCTTCCGGAACGTGCAAAGCGTGCTGTTGGCCGGCGGAGCGATGGGCATCGGCGTCGTTTGGACGTACGGCATGATGGGGTACGCGGACATCGCGATGAACCCCCTGAACCTCACCGTCGTCCCCCTGATCATGGGCGTGGGCATCGATTACAGCATCCACATGATCAACGAGTTCCTCGAACACAAGAACGAGGGACGCTCGGACAAGGAAGCCTTCCGCTTGGCCGGGGAGCGCGCGGGCTTCGCCATGGCCATCGCCACGGCGACCACGATCGGAGGGTTAGCGGTCATGGTCATCAGCCCAAGCCTGCTGATGGCGCAACTGGGCTTCCTAAGCGCGATCGCCATCGGGAGCATCTACCTTTTGACCATCGCGTTCATCCCAGCCGTGCTTTCGCTTCTTCCAGACACGGAGCGGATGGGCGCCAAGTTCAAACCCAGCCGCATGGTCCCCACCGTCGGAGGCTTCGTGTACCGGTTCCGGTACGTGTTCGGAGCGCTCTTGATCGTCGCCACCGTCGCCGGCTTCTTGGCGATGGACGACTTGGGCGTGGACGAGTTCGGGGAACCTGGCCTCAACTACCCCGAAGGGGACCCCATCCGTGAAGAGCACCTGGAAGGCCTTGGCCGGTTCTACGAGCTGGACCCAGAAGATGGCACGCTGAAGACGAACGTCATCATCATCGAAGGCGACCTGTTGAACCCGCAAACGCACCGATACATCGACGCATTGTCCGCAAGCCTCGCAGAGAAGGCCGAGGAGCATCCCGACATCATCAACATGGACACCAGCCGCGATCTCCCCTTCTTCATGCGCACCTGGAACACGGTGTGCTGCGGGCCCGAACAGGTGCCCGTGGCGCTCGTGAGCGAGCTCCTGGAAGAGGAAGGAATCGAGGAGGCAAGCCAGTACCCTGACTCCCGCGAAGAGATCGAGCAAACGTACGATGAAATCTTCCGATCCCCCTTAGCCACGTTCGCGAGCCTGTTCCTAGACTACCCGCGAACGAACATGACCGTCATCACGATCGCGGTGCAAAGCGCGGACTTCCAGGAAGCCGATGAAGCCTGGCATGCCATCTGGGAAGCCATCGACGACGTGGAGGAAATGCAGCCCGAGGACGTTCAGGTCGCCTTCGGCGGGAACACGCCCACCAATTTCCTCTTCGTGGAGGAACAGCTCCCCTGGCTGGACTACATGAGCCTGGCAAGCTTCCTCATCGTCACCTCGCTCGTGGCCTTGTTCACACGGGACCTGCGCGCGACCGTCGCCGTGGGGTTGCTCGTCGGCGCCAGCACCGTGCTGCTTCTTGGCCTCTTGCCCCGCCTGGGCATCGGGCTCGCCATCACCATGATGCTTCCCCTCCTCTTCGTTTACAGCATCGGGAGCGACTTCGCCGTGCACCTGATGTGGAACATGAAGAAGGTCAAGAACCCGCCCCACGTCATGGCCACCGTCGGGAAAGCCGTCCTCTTCAGCGCCATCACCACGTTCGGCGCGTTCGCCCTCTTCACCCCCATCCCCGGCACCCCCCTCCACGGGATCCGAGACCTGATGGTGCAAAAAGCCATGGTCGCGACGATCGTCGCCATCGTGATCCTCTTCGTCATGGCCGTCCTCGTCACCAGCATCTTCTACAACGTCCGCGACGATGTCCCCCACGCAGAGGAAGACCCATCAACAACCGACGCCGGTGACATGATCACCAGCGCCGAACCCGAAACCGGCGCATGAACAAAGGGACCATGCCCACCAAGCACAACGTGCCCGATGAGGTGCTCGACGCCATCCACGAAGGAGCCCGTCGCTACAACGATGGAGCCTACTGGGACGCTCACGAAGCCTGGGAAGACGCCTGGCACGCCCTCCAAAACGACGGCCTCGAGAAGGAAGCCCACGTCACGCAAGGCCTCATCCTCGCCACCGCCGCCTTCGAGAACCTCCAACGCGGCAAACCCAACGGGTTCCGCGTGCAGGCCGCCAAAGCCCTCCAACGACTACGCCAACACCCCACAACCGCAACGCGCCTTGGCGTCACGAACGAGGACACCTTCACCGAAACACTCCTCACCCTCTACCTCGACGCTCAAGCCCAACGAGCGAAAACACTCAACGATCTCCCCATCCCACCACCCAAGCTCACCATCGAACCCTAAGTTCCCTCAGTGCGAGGGAAAAAACCAAACCCCCCCATGGCCACTCCATCGCATGCGCCCGGGGAACGTCTGGAGCGGTACGATGCTGACCGCTCTCGCCATGCTCGTCACGATCGCAGGCCTCAGCATGGCCCACTTCGCCCCCGACCCCCTCGAGAACGAGGTGCACATCCTCGAAGACCACCCCCAAGATGAGCACTACTGGTACGACGGGTACGACCTACACCACTTGCACGCCCGCGAAGCCTACGACGCCTACCTAAACGATCACGGCCTCATCTTCCGCTTCATCCTTTACGGAGGCTTCGCCCCCGCCAGCACCAGCGACGAGATGCGCATCGGCATCGAAGCCACCGGCCCCGAAGGCACCAACACGGTCCTTTTGACCACCAACAACGACAAAGACTACCACCCCACGCACGGTCGCCTCGTATACGCCAACGTGACCCCCGATGACCTCCCCTACACCGGCGTCACCGCCCGCATGCAATGGTTCGTCCCCTACCACGCCTTCGACGCCCAACCCGGGGACGCACTCGAAGCCATCACCATGTACTCCTGGGCCGACGACGACCTACGCGACATCGCCCCCGGAGGCATCATCATCCCCCACACCAACGGGCAAGGCGAAATCCCCGCGGAAGGCCCCATCGAAAGCCACCGCCACGTCGAAACCCTCCACCTGAAAGGGCCGACCGGATACCTTGACATCAACACGGAAACGAACCAAACCCACGTCACCCTCAACGTACAAAGCTCCGTCACCAACGGGCAACACATCACGATCGAACCCCAAACAACGCAAGGATGGACGACCAACGCCCACACCCCCCTCGTGGCCAGCATCGACGCCGACGAGACCGCTCACTTCACCCTCGAAACAGAACCCGCCACCAACGCGACCGAGCCACTGCCCCTGCGCGTGACCAGCGACATCGGAGCCGACCGCACCCTCTACCTCGGCATCCAAAACGACGCCCTCATGCTCCACGAAGACCCCACGCTTGCCCCCCTCGACATCGACCCCGAACCCCAAGAAACACCCACCCCCAGCGCGCTCGCCGCCCT
>PWVY01000350.1 GCA_003561665.1 Thermoplasmata archaeon | reverse complement strand
TGGAAGGAGACCTCCTCGACCCCGACCACGTCTCCGTAGTGCTTAGTCAAGTCGTCGATCTGGAGGGGTACCATCCCAACTATGTGAACGCTATGAACGTATACGTTTTCCGGTCATGGACTTCTAATCGTGACCGTTTCGGTTATTAGTTAACGAGAAGTCTTGGGGTTCGATGCGTGGGTTCAGCGACGAGGAGCGCGCCCGGATCCGGGAGGAACTCATCGAGACGGGACGCGAGCTGCTCGTCACCTACGGTCCCACAAAGACCACCGTCGAGGACATCACGGAACCCGTGGGAATCGCCAAACCCACGTTCTACCGGTTCTTCGACGCGAAGGCGGACCTCTACCTGGAGGTCCTTCAGCGGGAGATGGAAGAGTACGTCGAGAACGCGCGATCAGAACTCGGCCAGGCGAACGACGTCCAGGAGGGGCTCAAGCGGTTTTTCAGGTGCTATGCCGAATTCGCGCAGGGCAACCCCATCGTCCAGAAGATGATCGTCGAGGGGAAAGGGCACAGCGCGATGCGAAACGTCTCCCCCGAGAAGCTAGAGCAAGTCCAACGAGAGGGTATGGCAGCGTTCATCCCCCTCGTCGAGGAACTCCAGGCCCAAAGCGAGGGCCCCCTCCGTGAGCTGGAACCGTTCATGATCTTGAGCCTAATGGGGGGCTCCATCGGGTTGCTTGCCATCCACCAGGAGGACTTCGAGGCGCACGATGAAGGATACGAGGGCTCAGGGAAATATTACGAGCAAGTCCGCGACCTCCTGATCGGGACGCTCGCCCGAGGGTTGACGGCACCCGAATGAACGTCAGTGAAGACCGGGAACCATGAATCGGGGATGGGGGAGCCGCCGACCGGGCTTCAAGTCGATGGAATCATGCGCACCTTCCGGGTGTCACGGAGGGTTCAGGACCTTCCAGTCCCCACCAAGCGGGGCTCCACAAGCACCGCACCAGACATCTCGTTTACATGCATGCATACCAACCGAACCCCATCTTTTCCGCAACCGATTGTGGATCCCCGACAACCGTCGACCCCCAGCCAAGATCGAGTAGCCGCTAAGCGAGAAGGGCCGAGCCCTGGAGCAGATTTTCGAGGCCTATCTCGGCTTGGCGGACACCTATCCGGACGTGATTACAGAACACCTCCGATTAGGTGCCACTAAGATAACTCTACGAATCTTCTCTGGCGCTTGTGCGGCCTGTCCCGAGACCGACCCCCTTTGTCCCCCCCGAGATCCCCGCGGGCTTGGATGCCAAGACGTCCATCGAGCGTTGCCCCCCGCCACCTTCCACATCGGACAGTGCCAGCGCGATCGCGTCGAAGACGTCCTTGAGTTCGCGGTTGGGGTGGTGGTACCCGTCTTCGGTGGCTTGCACGTTCGCGAACGCGCGGCGGACGTCGTCGGGCTCGATCGGCAGCTCCACCAGCTCTTTTTCGACGAGGTAACGGGCGTTGTCGACGAGGAAGTCCCGACTCGTGCTCGTGAATCGGAAGGGGACGAAGCGACCGCCTAGCTCTCGTTCGAGAACCTCGGCCTGGTGAGCCCCCTCGCCCTGGTCGGCGACGACCTTCAGCGCGCGGGTGTGCTTGGCCACGCGGAGCACGTCCTGGAGGATGGTGGTGTAGTGGTTCGCGTTGTCGGGGTCGGGCTCGTAGGTTTCGAGCAACACGAGCCGCGCGGGGTTGACGCGGTGTTGGGTGGGCTGTTCGAGCACGCTAACGACGGCTTGGTCCTGGAACTTTCCCCAGTCCACGCCGACCCGGTAGTAGTGCCTGGGCTTGGGCTCCAACCGGGCAAGCCCGTCGAGGCCCAGGAGCTCGTAGTCTAGCAAGCACTTCCCGAGGGCGCGCCGGTCGAAGACGCCCCCCTCGGGCACGAGCTCGCACTCGTACTCGCGCAAGTACTCGCTCTCCAGCATGGATCCGCGAAACTCCTCCAGCATCTCGTCGGTGACGCCGGGCTTCTCGCGCGTGGGGGTCCGGAACGTCACACCGTGGTCGAGGTCCGCGTACTGCCGGTAGGCGTCCATGAAGTGATCGTCCTCCGACCAAACGGTGCTGATGTGGACCACGATCGCCGCCGGCCGGTCCGCGATGAACGGCAGCGCCTTGTTCCGGTAGTCCTCGGCGTCGCAGAAGGCGGACTCGTCCACGATGAGCACGTCAGCACCCTCGCCACGGGCCTTCCCGCTTAGGCTCATGGTTAGGATCGTGGACTCCATGGGCTTACCGTCCCCGTCCGTGCCGAAGTCGAGCTTCAACTCGCCCACGTTGTCCACGCTTTTCCGATCCTCCCACTTGCTCCCCGCGAGCATGTAGCGGATCTTCCGCGAGAGGATGCGGGCCTGCTTGAAGCTGGGCGCGAAGATCACGATCTCGATGCCCGGGTCCTTCACCGCCAACTGGAGCACCAGGTTTGCGACGCCCTCCGTCTTCCCCACCCGACGCCCCGCGATCCAGCACAACCTACGCTTGCCCTCGAGGAGGACCGCCCGGAGCACGTCCGCCTGGTACGGGTACGGTTCCCAGGCGAAGTGCAATCGGCTAAAGTGAGCGGGGTCAAGCGCGGCGCGCACGGCCTGGCAGGCGGCCTCGCTCATCTTTCTTCCTCAAGCGCCTCCCTCACC
>PWVY01000120.1 GCA_003561665.1 Thermoplasmata archaeon | reverse complement strand
TGTCTGAGCGTTCAAGGATGGATGAGGAGCGGGCTGGTGGCGCTGAGCCGTATGAATTGTTGTTTTTGGCGTTGTTTTTTGGGTTAGGGGGGGTGTTGTTGATCGCTTCGGGGGTGTTCGGTTTGCCGGGGTTAGGGGTTGCGTTCTCTGAGCCGGTGGTGGCGGCGTTGGCGGGGGGTGTGGTTGTGTTGTTGCCGATGGCGTTCGTGTTGTTGTTTGTGCGTCGGGAGCACCGTCGGAGCTTGGATCGTTTGGAGCGTGATGTGGCTGATCGGTTGGTGGCGATGGGGGAGCAGGTGGGAGAGGCGGTGGAGTTGTGGTCGGAGCATGCTCGGGCGTTGTCGCGGTTCCATGAGCGGGCGCTGTCTTCTCATGCGTTCCAGGAGGAGGCTCAGGATCGGATGGAAGCGTCGCATGAGCGTCAGGAGGCACGGTTGTTGGCTATGGAGCAACGGTTGGATGATGCGAGGTTGGGGGATGTTGATGAGCGGTTGAGCGATTTGGTGGCGCGGCAGGAGGCGTTGTTCGCTCGGGTTCTTGAGGGTGAAGGGTCCAAGGTGGAGGGGTTGGTGGAGGCGTCGTTCGAGGAAACGGGTGGTGGAGGGGGTTTGGGCCAACCGGCGTCGGCACCGGTTTCGACGTACGCGGTTGAGGAGGTTCCGGGGGTTGGGGGTGAGGAGGCTAAGGCGCTTTCCAGGATTGGGATACGGGTTACGGATACGTTGTTGTATGCGGATCCATCGTTGGTATCGAGGGATTCGGGGCTGGATCGGGAACGGGTGGAAGCATGGCGGTTGAGGGCGGAGGTGATGGGGTTGATCGAGGGGGTTGACCCTGAGATGGCTGCTCTCTTGGTGGAGCACGGGGTTGGGAGCATCCGATCGCTGGCGAGGTTGGGGGTCGATGATCTGGTTGAGATCGTGTGCGGTTCGTCGGATGATGGTTCGCGACGTAGGGTTCAGCGGCGGTGCGAGGGGGTCCTGGAGGAGGCCGGTCGCCTTGGGGAGTGGGTGCTCTCGGAGCGGGCCGCCGTTTGATTCGTGGGTGTGCTCGCGGTCCTTTTAAGGACCCGTGGTGGGATGGGGGGATGGTGGACGTATGCCCCCTTACATGACGATGGGTCAGGTTCCTCCCAAACGCCACACCGAGTTCCGGAGCGAAGATGGGAAACTGTACCGTGAAGAGGTGTTCGGGACGGAAGGGTTCGAGGGTGTCGAAAGCATCCTGTATCATCACCATCCCCCTACCGAGGTGAACGAGCTTCTGGGGTCACGCGGTGTCGCCCCGGAACCGTGGGAGCCTGAGCAACACCGGCACCATCATCTACGCTGCGGCAAGATTGGAGGCGGTGGCGATGCCATCGATGCGCGCCGTGTCGTCCTGTTCAATGATGAAGTTCGCTTGGCGATGGTTGTTCCGGACCAGCCCATGGAGCGTTTCTTCAGGAACGGGGGCGCGGATGAGCTTTGGTTCGTTCGCGAGGGCGAAGGGTACTTGGACACCGTCTTCGGGGAGGTTTACTACCGGGAGGGCGACTACGTGCACGTCCCTCGCGGGACGACGTACAGGTTCCGCGATGCGACCGGTCACAAGTTCTACCTCATCGAAAGCTCGGATCCCATCCACATCCCGCACGAGTTCACGAACCGCTGGGGCCAGCTTCTCGAAGGGGCTCCGTACAGCGAACGTGATCTTCATGGGCCCAAGGACCTTATCACGCGCGATGAGGAAGGAGCCTTCGAGTTGGATGTCAAGATCGATGACCACATCAGCACGTACGAACTCGACAACCATCCTTTCGACGTGGTCGGATGGGACGGGTACAATTACCCGTTCACGTTCAACATCAGCGATTACGAGCCCATCACGGGCAAGATCCACCAACCTCCACCCGCGCATATCACGTTCGAGACGGACAGCTTCGAGATCATAAGCTGGGTCCCTCGCAAGGTCGATTACCACCCCGATGCGATCCCCGCTCCGTACTACCATAGCAACATCGACACGGACGAGGTCATCTTCTACATCGGAGGAGAGTTCTCGTCAAGGGAAGGCATCAGCGATGCCTCCCTCACGCTGCACCGCCGGGGTCTCCACCATGGCCCGCAACCGGGAAGGTACGAGGGCTCCATCGGGATCGAAGAGGTTGAAGAGACCAGCGTCATGATCGAGGCGGATAGCCCCTTCCAGACCACGGAACACGCGCGCCAAGTTGACGAGGACGAGTACATGTTCAGTTGGAAGGAGTAACCTCCTCGCGGGTTCTGCTTCACCGCAACGCCCATACGGGGCGCTTGGGTTCCATCGTCCATGTCGACCATCCGCGAACCCGACGTGCTTAACCGGCCCGGCGCGCGCCACGACGTGGGCAAAGCGATCGAGGGCGGATCCCGTGAGAGAGCCTTCGTGATCGCGAGCGCAAGCGTTGAGCGTGAGACCCCCCTTGTCAGCGACACGGTCGCTGCCCTGGGGGATGCGCACGTGGGTACGCATGTAGGCATCGGGCAACATGGTCCTCGCTCGAGCGTGGAGGATGCCATCAGGAAAGCAACCGAATCGGAAGCGGATGTCCTCGTGAGCATCGGTGGAGGAAGCGTCATCGATGCAGCCAAGTTCGTGCAGCGGGAGATGTCGAACGGGTTCGAGGGCAGGATCCCGGCTCATGTTGCGGTGCCGACGACGTTGAGTGGGGCCGAGTTCACGATCCTGGCTGGTTGGACGGTGGAAGGGTCAGAGGGGAGACCGGTCAAAACGGGCATGAGCGATCCTCGCATCGTGCCGGATGTGGCGTTGTTGGATGCGGAGGCGTGCTCGTTCACGCCTCGATGGTTGTGGGCTGCAACAGGGATTCGAGCGGTTGATCACGCCGCGGAAGGGATCACGAGTCCCGATGCTGACGATTCGGTTGATGAGCGATGCGTTCGTGCTTTGGAGCTTTTCAACGCGTTCCTGCCGGCGGCGGTGGAGGATGCTAAGGATCAGGAGGCGCACACGCAGTGCCTTGATGCGGGGCGAGACGCCTCCGCGGGCATCAACTATGCAGGGAGTGGGGCGGGGCTCTCGCACAAGCTGGGCAAGGCGTTGGGTTCCACGTGGGATGTCCCTCATGGTGTGACGAGCGCGCTGACGTTGCCTGTCGTGATGGCGTTCGAGGAGGAGAGGCAACCGGAGCGGACCGCGTTGATCGCGGATGCGCTTGGGGCCCGCTCGGCGAGCGAGGGAACGTTGGGTTTGATCGAGCGCGTGGGCATCGAGCGTCGCCCCTTGGGGGAGTACGGTATCGAGCCTACGGATGTTCCTTGGATCGTGGAGTATGCTTTAGGACGTCGGGACGCCAAGGTGGAGGGGATGGTGCTTGACATGATCGAAGACGTTTAGGCTTCCTCGGCCGGGCTTCGCCCGCGGTTTAGGTTGGGCGTGGGGTTTGGGTCCCGTCGTGGGCGTGGAACCCACGGTCGGCGTGGCTATCGCAGGGGTATCTCCATTCGCGCTCCCGGATGTTGTTCTCCTGGTAGGGTTCCGCGTCGGGGTCTTCCCAGTCGTCAGGGATGGAGCAGACGTACGTGGTGTCCTTGCCGTGTTCGTCGTCGGGATCTAGCTCGAACTCGACGCTTGGGGGCGTGCCGTGCGTGGTCGTTGCGGTGTGAGCGTTGTCCCAGTAGGGGCGTTGTTCGATCCAGTGGGGGGCGCGGTCGTGGAAGATGAGATCGAAGTTGTAGGCTTCGTGCTCGTGCTCTGGACCGCAGTCGTGTTCGTCGTCGCTGGGGTGGTGCGGGTGGGATTCTCCGGAGAGGGCCCAGTTATCGTCTCCGCTTCGGTCCCCATCGCAGTGGGTGATGGTGCGTCCGCCGCTGTGCTCGTCAAGGGTGATGGAGAGCAGGAAGCTGTACTCGATGCTGCACTTGTCGAAGGTTGGACCGTTTTGGTTGGCGTCTTTACACTCGTCCCATGTGTCCGCTCCTGGCCCCATGTAGGGAGCACCGGAGCGGACGGTGCCATCGCTGTAGGCCCAGTCGGCGCGATCGGCGAACCCTTGACGGTGAGGGCTGGAGGGGTCGACTTGTAGGTGGCTTGTGTACATGTACCCGTTGATGCTGGCGCAATCCATCCGATCGATGACCCAATGGTTCCCGTTGGGATCCGTCACGTAGAAGCTTACGTCGTATTGGCAATGGCTACCCGGGGAGGAGTCGTTTGAATCGTCGATGTCGGCATCGATGACGGCGCGGACAGCCTCGCCGTTGTTCCCGCTGCTCTGCACGGCGTGCATGAAGCCTCGGGGGATCCAGCAGCCAGCGTGACGCTCCATCAAGCGGTCTTCGTCGTCGCGGTTTTTCTCCACGAACCCCTCGTCGCCTTCCACGGATTCGTGCTCTCGGTCGGGATTCTCTCCCATCTTCTCCGTATCCATCTCGACCGGGCGTTCGTCGAAATGCGTTTTGTTCCCGAAGAGGAATTGGTCGTTCAACCATAGAACGGCGTTGTCGAAGGGGCCTTTGCTCAGGGTCGTTTGACACTCCTTCACGAGGCCGACGACGGCGCCGAGTTCGATGATCTCCTCGTCTGGAGGGAACTCGCCTTCCTCTTTGATCAAGCTAACGAACACGGTGTGCTGCTGGACGAGCTGATGGTCCTCTGCGATGTATCCTGTGTTAACGTAAACGTGGCCTGCAGCTAAGCTTGACCCGATCAGAGTGAAGACTAACACAAGAGCGAAGAGCCTCTGACTCACGCTATCCTCCCAACGGCCACAAGCCTAACCGGGCCAGAAGTGACCGTCTAGGGGGAATGGTTTCCTTTGTCACTCTCGCGACAGGGGTCTTTTTTCTTCACCAGCGGAAAAGCCGTTTGACCAACCCCGCCAAGAACAGAAGCACCAGGGCCCCGATCACGGCGGTAGCCAGCGTCCAAAGGAAACCGTCCCCTGGTTGGACGCCAAGCGCTTCGAACAATGTTCCCCCCAGGAGAGCTCCGATGGCCCCGATGAAGATGTTCCCCACGAGACCGAAACCGTACCCTCGGGCCAGGAGACCTGCAAGCCATCCGGCCAGACCTCCGATGATCAAAAACCAGACGATGCTCGAGAACGTCATGCAGGGTGGACGGTCCCGGGGGTTGTCAAAGGTTCGCCCTCGATGCGATCCGAGCCCACGAACCTTCTTTACGTGCCTGCATCTTTGCTTGCTACGATGCCGCGCGCCTGGGGCGAAAGCGAAGGTCTGCACAATTGGACGGTCGAAGGCGAGCACGGGTTCAACCTTCCAGACCGGCTTGTCATCTGGGACGAGACCCTACGCGACGGGGAGCAAACACCCGGCGTTTTCTACTCAACGGAGGAGAAGGTCGAACTTGCCAAGCTCTTGGACGAGATCGGGTGCGATATCCTCAACTGCGGGATACCCGCCGTGAGTGAAGGCGAGCAGAAAAGCATCAAAGCCATCGCGGACGAAGGGCTAGCCAACGCGAGCATCATGGGGGCCGCACGGACCATGTCCTCGGACATCGATGCGGTCCTCAAAGCCGATTGCGACGAGTGCGTCCCCTTCATCGCCTGCTCGGACGTTCACCTCGAATACAAACTGGGCAAAACGAGGGATGAATGCATCGAGATGGCGACGCATGCCGTCGAGTACGCGGTCGACCATGGGTTGAAAACCACGTTCGTCACGGAAGACACCGTTCGAGCCGACCCCAAGTTCGTCGCACGCTTGTACACGGCCGCCATCGAAGCAGGCGCCACGCGCGTGCTCTTCTCAGACACCGTGGGCGTGATGACGCCTCCCGCTACGCGATGGTTCTTCGAGAAGATGAGGGAAGAAGGCGTTCCCGAGGGACCCATCGGAGGACGAGCAGGCCAGCCCGAATGGGGATTCCACAACCACAACGACTTCGGGCTGGGGACGGCGAACGCGCTCGCCGCGTTCGAAGCTGGCGTACCCAACCTCAACACGGCCGTGAACGGGATCGGGGAGCGAGCCGGGAACACCGCGTTCGAGGAGGTCGTCATGGCGCTGGAGAACCTCTACGATGTGGATACCGGCATCAAAACGGAGCTCTTGCACGAGTTAAGCCAAAGCGTCGAGGAAGCAAGCGGCGTTCCCGTGGATCAGATGAAACCCGTGGTCGGCTCCAACGCGTTCACGCACGAGAGCGGCATCCATACGCATGGGGTCCTGGCGAACACGTTGACGTACGAGCCCATGCAACCCGAAGAGGTCGGGCACAAGCGACGGTTCGTGTTCGGCAAACACACCGGGACTGCGGCCGTCAACGACCGCCTTCAACGAAACGGGGTGGAGGCTTCACAAGACGAGCTCCTTGAGATCGCTGAACAGATCAAGACTCGCATCGAAGCCCGCGGGAAGGAAGACGCACGAGCGTTCGTGAAGGGCTTTCGAGAGAAAACCACCTCGTTCCAAGGGGTCTCGACTCAAGAGTTCTGGGACATCACCAAGTCTGTAACCGGTCAAGACCCAACCAAGACGAAGGCCGAACGATCGCCATAGCAACACAGCAAGGCACCGCGCTCCGTCTTGGATGGTGCTGCGACCTTTCGGGATGTTTTTTATACGCCCGGGAGGGATGGACGCGCGTGGTCGAACCAACCACGGTCACGCGTGAGGGGATCCGTGTGAGGCTTCGCCCTGTCGAGGATGGGGATTTGGATGATTTGGTGCCGTTAGCCAACGACGAAGGGGTGGCTCGGTGGACGGATCTCCCTCAGCCCTACGAGAGGGGCCACGCAGCCAAGGTGATCGCGCTGGCTCATGAGGAGTTACGGTTGGGACAAAGCGCGTACCTGGCCGTTTGCGATGTCGACTCGGACGCGTTGATGGGTATGACCTCCTTGGCGAACTTGGACTTCGAATCCAGGAACGGGGAGGTGGGCATCTGGTTGGGCCGTCCCTATTGGGGGAACGGGTTAGCCATGGAGGCGTTTGATTTGTTGTTGGAGATCGCGTTCGAGCGATTGGACTTAACGAAACTGTTCGGCATCGTTTTGGAGGGCAACGAGGCCAGCATGAAGCTCTTCAAGCGGTTCGGGTTCCAGGAGGAGGGGCGCCTTCGCTGGCACACGAAACGGGATGAGGCTTGGATGGACAAGATCTTCTATGGGTTGCTGCGCGAGGAGTGGGAGCGGCTGATCGGTCGCAGCTAACCGACCCCAAGGTTCGTAGGCAAAACGGCCCTTCATAGGACAGGTGGTACGGTGTCTGCCACATCTCCAAAGGTTGAGGGGCTCACCTGGGGATCCGTGAGGGTTGAAGGCTTTGGATCGTTCCGGGATGCCAAGCTTTGGCCGGGAGGAGCAAGAGGGTGGGACTGGGACGAGACGGGGACAAGCCATGCCCCAGGCGTGCAGATCCAGGACGTGGACGAGATCGTCGAGGAGGGCGCACGCTACGTGATCCTATCCAAGGGTCAAAACGAGCGTTTGCAAGTCAAACCCCAGACCATAGAATGGTTACAAGAGCACGGGGTCGAGGTGCAAGTTCTAGAAAGCAACAACGCCGTGGAACGCTACAACGATCTTGCACGCCAAGGGGAACCGGTGGGCGCGCTGATCCATTCGACGTGCTGACCCACCGTGCAAGCGGTCGAAACTCCACTCTAGGACAGGTGAGTTGCTTGCCGAGAACGCATAGGCCCTAGGCCCTCCCTGCATTCGAAAGGAGCACGCAAGGCCCAAAAGGACGCGCATCCACCTCCAAACACCCTCCCGAACCTACGCCTCAACGACGCCCCAACGGCGAGCCCCCGCCACCAACACGAACAACGCCCCCGCCGCCAACACGATCGCTCCCCCCGGCGCCAAGCTGAACTCCACCGCCAAGAACAACCCCACCAACGCGCTAACGAACCCCGCGACCATAGAAACAACGATCGCAACCCGGAAACTACGAGCCACCTGCAACGCCGTCGCAGCTGGGATCACCAACAACGACGCCACAAGCAACAAACCAACGAACCGAGACGCCAACACGATCGTGCTCGCCGTTAACACGATGACGAGCACATTGATCACGCCCACCGGCAACCCCGACAACCGAGCCCCCTCCTCATCGAACGTCACGTAGAAGATCTCCTTGTACAACAACGCGAACAGGCCCAACAACCCCACCGCAACCGGGATCATCAAGAACACATCCGTCCGGGTCACCGCGAACAAAGACCCGAACAGATACCCACCCAAATCCGCCGTGAACCCACCCGCAAGGCTCACGATGACAACCCCTAACGCGAACCCAACGCTCACCACAATCGCCAACGCCGTATCGCCCTTGAGGACCCCCTCGCTGCGCATCCACTCCATCGCCAAAGCGCCGATGACGGTCACCACGAGCGCGGCTCCAAGCGGGTAAAAACCCGCGAATAACCCCAACGCTACGCCGGCATAGCTCACATGCGCGAAACCGTGCCCGAACATCGACATCTCACGGAGAACCAACGGGACGCCCAACGCGCCAGCAAGCAACGCCATCAGGCCAGAAGCCAGCAACGCCAGCTGAAGGAACTCGTACTGCACGAACAGATCGAAGGCGGTCACGGCGGTGCCCCCGTTCGTTCTGGGTGATGGCTTACGTTCATATCGTACGCTCGGCTGATGCCACCTTCTTCATCGAACGCTTCCGGTGAGCCATCGTACACGATTCGCCGATTCAAGGCGACCAACCGATGGCAACAAAGCTGCACAGCTTGCAGGTCATGCGAAACGAGCAGGATCGTGATGCCTTCCTCGTGGTTGAGGCCGTCGATGAGGTTGTAGAAGTCCTCTCGAGCAGACATGTCCACGCCTGCGGTGGGTTCGTCAAGCAACAGGAGATCCGGGTTCCCCGCTAGGGCCTTCGCGAGGAACACGCGTTGACGTTCTCCACCGCTCAACGTCCCAACGGGACGCTCGGCCAGATGATCGATGCCCACGCGTGCAAGCGCGTCGTTCGCAGCTTGTTTGTCCTCGGCTGTCCATCTCCTGAAAAGTCCCCGCTTCGCGACACGCCCCAGAAGCGCTATTTCGAGGGCGCTTGCCGGGAACTTCGCGTCCACGTTCACGGCATGCTGGGGGACGTACCCGATGCGAGTCCAATCATCGAACCGATGAACAGGGCGGCCACAACAGCACACCTCTCCATTGCTTGGGTCGATGAGTCCAAGCAGGGACCGGAGAAGGGTGGACTTGCCGGCCCCGTTGGGGCCGACGAGTCCAACGAATTCTCCATCGTCGATCCGCAGCGTGACGTCTTGGAGCACGTGCGCGTTCCCGTACTGGACGTTGAGGTTCTTCGTCTCCAGCAAGGGGTCGCACGTGCAGGGACTCACGTGTTAGGCCTCCGAGGGGGTGCATCGCATGGCGTCGACGAGTTCTTGGAGGTTCGTCTCCATGATCGAGATGTAGTCTTCTCCCTCGTCGAGTCGATCGGGATCGATGGCTTCGAGGGGGGAGAGCATGCGTGTTTCTGCCCCGGTCTCGTGAGCGATGGTTTCGATGACGCCGGGGGAGACGAACTCTTCGAAGAACACGGTGGTTAGGTTGTGTTCGTCGATGAGGTGTACGAGACGGTCGATGGTCTCGGCACTGGGGTCCGTGTCGGGGGAGAGGCCGTGCACGGATTCGATGGCGATGTGGTGGCGTTCTCCGAGGTATGCGAAGGCGTTGTGGTTGACCACGATGGTGCGTGTTTCGCAGTTTTCGAGTTGGGTTTCGAAGGTTTCGTGGAGGGCTTCGATATCCTCGACGAGGGATTGGGTCCGTTGCTCGAACGCCTCTTGGTGTTCGGGGAAGACCTCCTGGAGGACTTCTTGGATGGCGTAGGCGTGTTGGACCATGTTGAGGGGGTCTGTCCAGGTGTGGGGGTCGTGTTCGCCGTGCGCGTGGTCGTGGCCATTGTGGTCGTCATGGTCGTCGTGGTGGTCTTCTTCGTTTGAGTGACCGTCGTGGTGCTCATCATCATGGTGGTCGTCGTGGCTGTTGTGGTCGTGATCGTCGTCGTGGCCGTTATGATCATGGTCATCATCGTGCCCATGGTGACTGTCATGGTCGTCATGGTCGTCGTGATGGCCATGATCGTGGTGGTGATGGTCGTGGTCGTGGTCGTGGTCGTGGTCGAGGAGTTCGATGGTGCTAGCGAGTTCGAGCGTGGTGGGTGCTTGGTCGCCGGCGGCGTCGATGAAGTTTTCGATCCAGGGGTCGAACATGGCGCCTTGGTAGATGACGAGGC
>PWVY01000177.1 GCA_003561665.1 Thermoplasmata archaeon | reverse complement strand
TCCTTGACCATGTCCCGGAAGGCCTCCATCACGAGCTCTTCCCCACCGATCAAATCCGCCAACTCGCCCGGTTGCTGAAGCAGCCGCTCAACGTCCGACATTGAACCCACCAACGCACCTCCAGGCTCAAGGCGTTACCGGCCCCGCAACACCCTTACGACCGGCCGGGCTCACCCCCACCCACCGTGGACAAACAACGAAAAGCCCAACACGTCGTCGACCGCCTCCTCGAGGAGTTCCCCGACTGGGAGATCAGCCTCACCTACGAGAACCGCTGGCAACTGCTCGTCGCCACCATCCTCAGCGCGCAATGCACCGACAAGATGGTCAACCGCGTCACGCCCGACCTCTTCGACGCCTACCCCACCGTCGAAGCGATGGCCAACGCCGATCAAGCCCACGTCGAAGACCTCGTCCACAGCACCGGCTTCTACCGGCAGAAAGCCAAACGCTTGATCCACAGCGCACGCATCATCATGACCGAACACGACGGGCGCGTCCCCGACACCATGAACGCCCTCACCAAGCTCCCAGGCGTGGGCCGAAAAACCGCCAACGTCGTCCTACACCACGGGTTTGACAAGAACGAAGGCGTCGTCGTGGACACGCACGTCAAACGCATCAGCAAACGCCTTGACCTCACCACGACCACGAACCCAGAGAAAGCCGAACAAGAACTCATCGATCTGCTCCCCAAGCGCGACTGGAAACGCTGGACCCACCTTCTCATCGAACACGGACGCCAAACCTGCACCGCTCGTAACCCCACATGCGACGCCTGCACCCTCCTGGATCTTTGCCCCACAGGCAAGCAACGAACCTCCACCACCAAAGCACGAGAAGAAACCGCCTAAGCCCAAACCCCTCTGGGAAAAACGAAACGCACCGTATCAAACGGACGACGTGGAAGGCCCCACAAGCTCGTCCAATCCTCGTTCACCCACTTCCTCAGCGCGACCAGGGCTCAACACGTCCACGAACGCGTTGGAAAGCTCACCCACGATCTCCCCCCGCGGGATCCGAGCACCGGCCAAACCCAACGACCCTACGCCCCTTCGCACCTGCTCCACCGGCACGCCGAACACCTCCGCTTGCCGCGACCAGTCCGTATCAACAAGCAAGGTCCCATGCTGCAACACGGCATCCTTGGTCCGCCGCTGAGCACCCCCCGAGATCTTCCGCCCCTCCCCGTCCACGATCGAAACCCCCGCCTCCCGAAGATAACAGAACGCATCCTTCCCCCCCGTCGCTTGGCGGAACGACGCATCCACACCCCAAGCCTCCAACGCATCCAACACCCCCTGACTCAAGTACCGATAATCCTCGAACAGATCCCCCGGCAACCCAGGCCAATCCGTCGGAACAACGACACAGTACGTCACCTCGCTCCGCTCATGCAAGATCGCGCCTCCCCCCGTAGGCCGTTCAACGATATCCAAGCCAAGCCTCGCCGCGGCCTCCACATCGATCGCATCCCGCCCCTGCGTGTACCCCAACGAAACGCATGCAGGATCCCACCCGTACAGGCGAACCACGGGCTCACCCCGGGCAAGCAACGCCTCATCGATGCGCATGTTCTCCACCCCGGACCGGCGGGCATCCTCGACGACAAGCACGGTCAAGCCACGCTCTTCGAGGAATAAAACCTTCCACTCGCGGGAAGACCCCGCGACATCCAACCGTCCACCCTCGAACCCGCAGGCTTGTAAAGCCCAAGCACCCTCAGGGGTTCGTGATTCCCAAGTTCCATCGGGAGCTTTGCACCGACTGCGGCGGCTGTGTGGGCGTTTGCCCTGTCGACGCTGTCCGCCTCTTCCAGGCGAACGTGGACATCACGAACGCGTGCATCGAGTGCGATTTATGCGTCAAAGCGTGCCCCACGGGCGCCTTAACCAGCGACACATGGCCTCCCAAGGAAACGAGCGGAGGGAGCCCTTGACGCTCCCGCCCGAGCGTGACCTGATCAGCCTTTTGACCAAGCATGCACGCACCGATGCGAACCGCGCAGGGTTCGACAGCGACTGCGCCATCGTTCCCATAGGCGAGAGGGACCTTGTCCTCACGACCGATGCGTTCACCGAAGGCACGCACGCCCCCAAGGGCGCCTCGTTGGAGCTTCTTGGCCGCTTGGCTTGTGGCGGCGCGTTGTCCGATCTTGCAGCGGCAGGAGCTCGCCCTATCGGGGTCCTGGCCGCATACGGGTTACCCGATCATGTTCCCGTTGAGGAGGTCGAGGCCCTAGGGAAGGCCGTGGCGACCGTTGTCGAAGGACACGGTGGCGAGGTGTTGGGGGGGGATACGAAGCCGCGTGATGCGGTGTCCGTGACCATCGCGGCGGTGGGAACGGCAGCAAGGGGGACGGCGTTGACGCGAACGGGGGCTCGGGTGGGGGATTGTGTGATCGTGTCGGGCCCGTTGGGGGGACCCGGGGCGGCGTTGGAGCGGGTTCAGGAGGAGGGTTTAGCGTTCGAGGAGGCGGTCCCGTTTTTCGATGTCGAGCCGCGGATTGAGGCAGGGCGAGCCTTGGTGGAGGTGGGGGCGTCGTGCGCGATGGATACGTCGGATGGGTTGGGGGATGCGGCGGTGGCGATCGGACAGGAGGGCGGGGTTCGTGTGGTGGTGGAGGCGGATCGGGT
>PWVY01000021.1 GCA_003561665.1 Thermoplasmata archaeon | reverse complement strand
CGTGCGTCAAGCGCCACCATTCGTACGCGATGCCGAAGCGCTTTCGCCAAAGCGTGGAGATCACGAGCAGCGCTAGAAGGGCAAGGACCGTGGTCAACGCGAAGGCTCGGGGAGCGTTCACGCGGGGGTCGAAGAACGATGCGAAGCTCGGGTCCGCGATCAGGAGCACGATGACGTGCCCGAGGATGAACCAGAACGAGACGATGCCGGCTTGACGGTGGAACTGGAGAAGCGCGTCCGTTCCGAAGGAGGGCGCGATGCCTTTGAAACGAGCGGTGAGAACGAACTGCAACCCCATCATCGCTAACCCGACGAAGCCCAATCCCACGCCGAACTCCACCCAGAAGCCTCGCGAGGGGAGAGGATTGGGTACCTGTGCAACTGCGAGAGGGGCGAACAAGAGAAGCGTGTAAACGCCAACCCAGGAAACGACGCGTGCCTTGAACCGCTTGGACACGCCGCAAGCATGGCCAAGCCCGCACATAAGCCCCTAGCAAGCACGTCGTCCAAAGGCTAGAGGAGCCCGGGTACGAGGTGTGGCTTCGTGAACCGGGGCCTATGGTTGCTTGGTGGCTTTGCAAGCGTGGCAGAGGCCTCGAAGCTTGACTTGCTGGTCGAGCACCTGCCAGGGCGTCTCGTCACGCACGTGCTCGAGGAAGGGCGTGATGTGGTCGCTGTCCACGTCAGCAATTTGTTGGCATTCGATGCAGACGACGTTGACGTGGGGGTGGTTGTGGAACTCGAAGCGCGTGACGCCATCCCCGGTTTGGAGGGGGTCAAGGATGCCTTCCTCGCTGAAGCGGGAGAGGGTTTCGTACACGGTGGATCGGCTGATGGTCGGGTGCTCCGTGGCGAGGGCGTCGTGGATCTCTTCCGCGGTGGGGTGGGCACGCTCGCTCATGAGGGCTTCGAGGATCGCGATGCGTTGCGTGGTCGCCTTTAGGCCCTTGTCGCGGAGGATGGCGAGCGCGTCGTCGTTGGACGTGGACATAGGGAGAGAACGCGGGGGCCTGTGGCCCCCGCGCAGGGTCGGGGTGGTCCGCTATCGGGCTTGTCCTGGTTTACGCGGTGGTGGGTGCGGCTTTTTGCGTGGTGGGGGTGGGTTCTTCGAGGTCGAAGCGGTCCAGTTGCATGACCTTGGTCCAGGCGTTGACGAAGTCGTTGACGAACGTTTCTTCACCGTCTTCGGCACCGTAGATCTCGGCGATGGCGCGTAGGCGTGCGTTGGATCCGAAGATCAAATCCACGCGCGTGGCTTCCCAGCGGGTCTCGCCTGTTTCCCGGTCGCGCAGTTCGAACGTGCTTTCGTCATCGGTGGCGATCCATTCGAGGTCCATGGTGAGAAGGTTCGCGAAGAAGTCGTTCGTCAGCACGCCGGGTTGGTCCGTGAAGACGCCTTTTTGGCTTCCTTCGTGGTTGGCGTCGAGGGCGCGCATGCCGCCGACGAGGACCGTCATCTCTTGGGGGGTGAGGTCTAGGAGGTCGGCTTTGTCGATGAGCATCTCTTCGGCGGGTCGCGTGGCTTCGTCGCTTTCGTAGTTGCGGAAGCCGTCGGCTTCGGGTTCGAGCCATTCGAAGCTTTCGACGTCGGTTTGTTCTTGCGTGGCGTCCGCGCGGCCGGGCGTGAAGGGGACGGTGATGTCGTGCCCGGCGTCTTGGGCGGCTTTCTCGATGGCAGCGGCCCCGCCGAGGACGATGAGGTCCGCTAGCGAGATGCGGATCTCGTCCGTGCGTGCCTCGTTGAAGCCTTGTTGGATCTCTTGGAGCGCATCGAGCACGGTGGCCAGTTCGTCTGGCTCGTTGACGTCCCAGCTTTTCTGGGGTTCAAGGCGGATTCGGGCGCCGTTGGCGCCGCCGCGCTTGTCGCTGTCGCGGTAGGTGGAGGCGCTTGCCCATGCGGTTTTGACCAGTTGGGAGACGGTGAGGTCCGAGGCGAGGATGGTTTCCTTGAGCTGTTGGATCTCGTCGTCTCCTACGAGTTCGTGGTCGACCGCGGGGATGGGGTCTTGCCAGATCAGTTCCTCGTCGGGGACCTCGGGGCCCAAGAAGCGGTTGGCGGGGCCCATGTCGCGGTGGGTGAGTTTGTACCAGGCTTTCGCGAAGGCTTGTTGGAACTCGTCGGGGTTCTCGTGGAAGCGTTTGGCGATCTTCCGGTATTCGGGGTCTTCTTTGAGGGCCAGGTCCGTGGTGAGCATCATGGGGGGATGCGTTTCGTCGGGGTCGTGCGCGTCGGGCACGGTGTCGTGGGCGTCTTCGTCTTTGGGGGCCCATTGCCATGCGCCGCCGGGGCCTTTCTCGAGTTCCCATTCGTAGTTGAACAGGTTGTCCAAAAAGCCGTTGTCCCATTCGATGGGGGCGTCGGTCCAGGCGCCTTCGAGCCCGCTGGTGATGGCGTCTTTGCCTTTCCCGGTGCCGTGTTCGCTTTCCCATCCGAGGCCTTGTTGCGTGATGGGGGCGGCTTCGGGTTCGGGGCCGAGTTTGTCGTCAGGGGCGGCGCCGTGGGTTTTCCCGAAGGTGTGTCCGCCAGCGATGAGGGCGACGGTTTCTTCGTCGTTCATGGCCATGCGGCCGAAGGTTTGGCGGATGAAGCTGGCGGCTTTCTGGGGGTCGGGGTCGCCGCCGGGGCCTTCGGGGTTCACGTAGATCAACCCCATGTGGTCCGCGGCGAGGG
>PWVY01000023.1 GCA_003561665.1 Thermoplasmata archaeon | reverse complement strand
CTCATGGCTGGAGGCCAAAGGCCTCGTTCGAACAACGGAAGAGGTCAAACGACTCTACCGTCTCACCGAGGAAGGCGAGCGTTGCGCACGCGAGGGCTTGCCCGAGCGCCGCGCGTTGAACGTGCTCTCCCAAGAGGGGGGCCAAGCAGCCATGGAGGCGTTGACGACGAGCGACGTGTTGGAACCGCACGAGCGAGGCGCCGCCATCGGGCAACTGCGCGAGAAAAACCTCATTGAGATCGAGGACGGGGCGGTTCGCCTCACCAACAACGGACAAGAATCCCTAGAGGCCCCTCTTCCTGAGGAGCCCGTGCTGGAAGCACTCTTGGACGGGGAGCAGGAGGAAGATCACCTTGCCTCCATCGACGCGGACGGGATCGAGCATCTCAAACAACGGGGCCAGTTGTTCGCCAAGCGCGACAAGCCCCTGCGCAGGATCCAACTCACAGGGAAAGGCGAAGACCTCGTGGCCGCCGGTGAGCTCGCGATCACGGAGCAGATCGCGCAGCTCTCCCCTGAGCACTTGAAAACGGGTGCTTGGAAGGATGCAGAGCTTCGACCCTACGATGTCAAGGCGTTCGCGCCGGCCGCCTACCCCGGAAAACGCCACCCGATGCAGGACATCCTCGAGAAGATCCGACGCATCTTCCTCCAGATGGGGTTCCACGAGATCAGCGGAAACCACGCCCGCACCGCGTTCTGGAACCTGGATGCCCTCTTCATCCCTCAAGATCACCCCGCTCGTGAGATGCAGGACACCTTCTACCTGGAAGACCCCGCCAGCGTTCCCCTCGACGAGGACGGCTTCGTCACCGCCGTGAAAGACGCGCACGAGCACGGCGCTGACACCGGCTCGACCGGATGGCAGTACGACTGGAGCGAACAGGAAGCCTCGCGCGTTCTACTTCGAACGCACACGACGGTGGACACGATCCAACACCTCGCTGAGAACCCAACAGAGCCCCAGCGCGTCTTCGAGATCGGGCGCGTGTTCCGCAAAGAACGCGTCGACGCCACGCACCTTCCCGAGTTCCATCAAGTCGAAGGCATCGTCGTCGAAGAAAACGCCACCCTTGACATGCTCATCGGGCTCCTTCGCGCCTTCTACGACAAGATGGGGTTCGAAGACGTACGCGTTCGCCCCGCGTATTTCCCCTACACCGAGCCAAGCCTCGAGGTCGACGTGTATTACAACGACGAATGGCTCGAACTCGGCGGTGCCGGCATCTTCCGCCCCGAAGTCACCGAACCCCTCGGCGTCGAACACCCCGTCCTGGCCTGGGGCCTAGGCCTTGAACGGTTGGCCATGACGATCCTCGAACTCGACGACATCCGCGAATTGTACATGAGCGATGTGGACTGGCTACGCAACACGCGCATGCTCTGGTGACGCGCAGGCCTCACGATGCCTCATCAGGCGTATGTTTCGATCTCCAGCCCGACCGCTTCCGCTATTTTCCTGAAATCATCGTCGTTCGTGACCAACCGGTGCCCATGCGCAAGCGCGATACCCGCGATCATGACCTCCGTATGGCTCTTTGGCTGACCCAGGCGCAAGAGTTCCGCTCGAATCTCGGCCGCTTTGAGGGCTTCATGTTCGCCAAACGTGGCCAGAGGGAACCGTGTTGCGGTCCGCTCGAACGCCTTCGCCTCTGACCGGGAGCGGGTGAACTTCAACCCGGCTTCGATCTCGTAGAGGGCAGGCGTGGGTAGGACCACGGTTTCGCGGCTCTCATCCAATCGGTCGCCGAGGAGAACCGCTGCCTCCTTGCCCTTTAGGACATCGATGAGGAACGAGGAGTCAAGCACCACGCCCATGTCAAGCTCCCACGGGTTCCCGCTGGCTGTTGACATCCTCGTCCTTCATCTTCTGGACCACGTTTGCTAGTTCCTCTGCGGCCTCCTCACTCAGGAGACCATGGAACTCGCTGATCCGGGGCTGTGTTGGTCCAAAAACACGATGGATGACATCCGAGAAGCTCTCTCCCGGTCGCTTCTGATTCTTCAACGCCTCGTACGCGTCGTCATCGAGAGAGATCGTCTTGGAACCCATGCACCTGTGTATGTGTATCTATGCACGAAGGGGTTTGTGGGTGGACCGCTCTAGCTCATTGGCTCGGGGTCCGTTTCAACACGGTCGACGAAAAAGCTATAGCTGCTGCTGCAAACCTGTCGGCTGAGGCGAAGAGGGTGCGGAGGATTCTATGGGTTCTGCTCGGTGTTCTCGTGTTGACCGTTGGTTGCCTTGGCGGCCCTACCGAGACAGGCCCCGAACCGTTGGAACCCGGTCAAGACGACGGGCCATTCACGAACACAACGGTCTTCCCCGGAGAGTACAGCGCCAACCAGGGCCCCTCAAGCCCTCTTCACCCAGGCCCCTACGGCATCGCTGCGCCCGAGATCGTGACCTTCGAGAGCGATGTCGACGGATCACCCATCGAGATGGCGCTGATCCATCCAGAAAACGACGACGCGGAACCCATGCCCGTCGTCCTCTCCGCGACCCCCTACCTTTTCGACGGGTTATCCCCCGAAACGATCGAAAACCACCCAGAGCACGCACGGCTTGCCCAGAACCTCGTCCCCCATGGCTACACCGTAGCATTCCTGCCTGTCCGAGGCACCGCCAACCAGGGAGGATGCATGGACATGATGGGGCCCAACGAACAAGCCG
>PWVY01000127.1 GCA_003561665.1 Thermoplasmata archaeon | reverse complement strand
GTCACACCCGACAAAAACACGCAACGCCTCATCACCCTTGCCTACATCCTCGACGCCGACACCTGCCCCAACCACGACGAGGATGAAGGCTGCACCATCTACACCGACCGCCCGCTGATCTGCCAAGCCTACCCTCTCCTCCTCACCCCCACACAACGAGGCAACCAACTCGCCACCAGCAAGAACTGCCCCGCCCACATCCCCCTCAACCACGAAAACGCCACGAAGGCCTACCCCAACGAGATCCCCCCCGCCCTCACCGTCCCACAAGCCCTCCACATGCTCACCCACGCCCTTGACCTCCTCCAAAACGCCGACCTCATCGCACCACGCACCAACCTCACCCACTCAGAACTCAACCAGTTGCGACGACGCGAACCCCTCGACATCCTCGACATCGCAACCCAGCACGGAACCTTCACCCTCCAAGACCTCCACGACCGAACGGAAAAAACCAAGGAACGCATCCAGCACCGGTTGCATCCCAGCGATGAAGGGGGTAAGTAAAGAGGCACCTCGGCGCTATGAGGAGTAGAAGAATCCCCACACTGCAGGCTCACTCCATCGAGCCTTAGGAACTGCATTCACCCAAAGGGAGACCAAGGGATCTCATGAACAAGGATGTGACGCTCAAAGACATCGAGTTCCTCGCCCGATCAAGCCACCGTGTCGGAGTCCTCGACGCCCTAGCCAAACGTTCCTGTGAGCGTGATGACTTACGGACCGAAACCGGGGCCTCCTCCCCAACCCTAAGCCGGATCCTCACGGACCTCGAAGAACAGCACTGGATCGAACAGGTAGAGGGAACATACCAGCTGACCGATCTTGGCGCGTTCGTCGCGCATCGATTCAAGGAGTTCAGGGACGATATGGCGTACCAGCATCGGCTCCGCGAGGTCTGGCCATGGTTACCCCACGACATCGATGGCTTCAGCATCGAGTTGTTCACGGACGTGGTGGTCTCCAAGCCCGGACCAGGCTACCCTTATCAGCCCATCGGACGCCTCGAAGAATGCTTCAGAACAACGAACCAGATGAGAGGGTTCGGCATGGCGCTGCTCAAGTCGGGAAACCTTGAGCCGTTCTTCGATCAGGTCCGCAAGGGCTTGCAGTGCGAATACATCTACCCGCCGACCGTTTTCGAGGAGCTTCTCCGGTGGGACGAAGCCACCGTTCTTGAGCTGGCGTCACGAACCAATTACACCGTCCTGCTGCACGAGGACCTCCCCCTCGATACTCGGTGTGGCGTCTGCCTCTTCGATGACCGTGTCAGCATCTGTTGCTACAATCAAGAAACAAGCACCCTGAGGTCCCTCGTCGATACCGGAAGCGACGCGATGAAGACGTGGGCGGAGACCTACTACGAGCAGCTGCGAAAGGAGGCCCGCCCGCTCGAGGAGGTTAACGAGCTCTCGCCTTGACCTGCATCATCAGGGACCTTCATCTACGCCTTTTCACGTCGTGGAATATTCCACGAGGCATCTATACGTGCAGCCAAGGCCCCTACGTCCTCGTGGTACGCCATGAATAAGCATGCGACCCCATCGACCGGCTGGCAGCTTGAACAGAACGCCCCCGAGGCGTATGAGGAATACTTGGTGCCACCGATGTTCAAGCCCTGGGCCGACCAACTCATCGCTACAGCCGGCATCAGCGAGGGAGACCGCGTCCTCGACGTTGCCTGCGGGACCGGCATCGTGGCCCGTAGAGCTGCCTCTCACGTCGGTGCAAACGGGACCCTCGTGGGCATGGACATCAACGAAGGGATGCTTGCCGTAGCGAAAAAAACCACAGCCGACATGCAACCCCCGATAAACTGGCGACAAGGCGACGCGACCGATCTCCCCTTCACCGACGAGAGTTTCGAGGTCGTCTGCTGCCAACAAGCGCTCCAGTTCATCGATGACCCCCTCCTCGCCGCCGAGGAGATTCGTCGCATCCTCGCACCAGGCGGACGCGCTGCACTAAGCGTATGGCGACCGCTGGACCACAATCCAGCGTACACGGTGCTGGCCGACGCGCTTGAGCAGCATATCAGTGAAGAAGCTGGCGCGATGATGCGCTCACCGTTCCCCGCATGGCGAAAGGAAGACCTACGAACCCTTCTCCAGGACGCAGGGTTCGACGACGTTTCCCTCACCATCGAGATCGGTTCCATACGCTACCCTTCCACCACGGAGTTCGTCCGTCGAGAGGCAGCGAGTTCACCCCTCGCCGAACCGATCAAAAACGCCGAAAAGCACGCCCGCGATACCCTCGTCCAAGACGTAGAAAACCGGTTACACCGATACATCGACGACGACGGCATCGTTTCACCGATGGAGGCATACATCCTCACCGCGGACCTATAACACAGAATCGCTCCAACCCACCGCCTGCCACCACGACAGCACATGTCAGAACATAGCAGGCCCTGAAGTGGCGTGGGCACACTGCAGACGACGCATGGCGAAGGGCAAGGCCGCCCCCGAGATCATCTCCCTGGCCGACCTGGAGCCCATCGTCCAGGAGAAACTGACCCCCTCCGCCTACGACTACATCGCCGGTGGCGCCGGGCGCGAAGAAAGCCTCAACGGCAACCACGACGCCTGGCACCAATACCAACTCTACCACCGCGTCCTCCGCGACGTCTCCAACGTGACCACCCAAACCCAACTCCCCGGCGCACCCAACACCCTAC
>PWVY01000105.1 GCA_003561665.1 Thermoplasmata archaeon | reverse complement strand
CGTTCTACCTAAGCCACAAAGCCGCCGACAACTGCTACGTGCAAAACGACACCGCCATCCGGGCGCTTGACCAACTCGGCCAAGCTCACACCCAACCCCGCGACGGGAAACTCTGGATGAGCACGCCCCTCGCACGCGACCTCGCACGCGAATGGCCCACCATCATCCAATTCCTCATCACCTAGCACACAACGCAACCCGCCGATCAGCTAGGGCTCTTCGAGGTCGTCCATGGGAAGGTTGATGCCGGTAACGTAGGAGCGATCGGGTTCAAGATTGTAGCCCGATTCGCCCTTCTCATCGCTTTCCGAAGCGTCCTCACGGGCGTCATTCTTGCCCATCTTCTCACCGAAGCATGTTCGTGGCGATGGTATATGCACTGCTCGATAGGAAGACCCCTGCCAGCTCGGTCTACTCATCACGTAGACAACGGCCCCCGCCCTTTACCCCAAACGCTCATGGCACCGGGCTCCCTGTCTGCGCTCACCATGGCAGCGGAAACAACGGCGCAAGAACTCGTTGAAGAGGGCATCCAGCCCCAGCGCGCGCACGAACGCATGCGCCAAGCCCTCCTAAGCGAGATCAAACGCCTCGAACAAGACGAAGGCTTGGACCGGCAAGGCGCCATCCAAGCCATCTTCCCAGGCGTCGTCCTCGAACAAGACACGCTCGAAGTCCTCGTCACGAGCCTGATCAGCGGAAGCAACGTCCTCGTGCTTGGACCCCCCGGAAGCGGGAAAACCACGCTCGCACGCGCCGTTTGGGACCTGTTCCCCAAGGAACGCTTCGCCGTCGCCGACTGCCCCGTGCACGATGACCCCTTCAGCCTCATCGACCCCAACTTCGCAGCGCAGGTTCCCCCCTGCCCCTACTGCCGAGCCAACCACGGCAACGTCGACATCGGCGAACTCGACGCCTTCGACCCCAACCAAATCGACCCCGCCGACGTGCCCGTACGCCAGATCAGGCTCCGAGAAGGCTTCGGATTCGCCCGCGTGCAAGGCAGCCCCGAAGTCTTCCCCGACAACCTCACCGGCACCGTGAACCTCGCCCGGCTCGAAGAAGTCGGCGACCCCACCAGCCCCCTCGTCCTCGAACCCGGCAAGATCCTGCAAGCCCACCGCGGCATGCTCCTCGTCGACGAGATCGGCAAACTCCCCCGCGGCACACAAAACGTGCTCCTCCAAGCCCTCCAAGAAGCCACCTGCAGCCCCGCCAAAAGCCGCGAAACGTTCCCCGCCGACGTCGTCGCCATCACCACCAGCAACTACGCGGATTTAGGCAACATCACCGAGCCCCTCAACGACCGCGTCAGCAACGTGCACACCCCCTTCCCCACCACGTCGCTCGCCAACCGACGCATCATCGACCAAAGCCTCAACGGGCAACACGGCACCGTGCACATCCCCGGCCCCTACCGAGACGGCGCCGTTCGCCTGGTCATGCGATGGCGGGATAGGATCGAAGGCGGACGCGACCTAAGCGAGGTCGGATCCAACCGGACCCTCCTCGACATCGTACGCCGCACCGAAAGCTACGCCATGATGGCCGGGGACCCCATCGCTGACCCGGAAGACTTCCACCGAGGCGCCCGAGACGCCATGATGGGCCGCATCCGCGCCCGAAGCGGTGACGGGTTCGAAGAAAACCGCAGCCTCGTCGAACGCTTCGTCGAAGAACACTGGGCCAAAGCAGGCAAAGACGGCGCCGTGGACTACTGGTGCCGCTTCTTCCAAGACGACCTCAACGGGGACGAGAAGAAAGGACGCAAGGTCGCCCGCGCTCTACGAGAAACGCAAGACCAAGACCTCGACGAGATCCAACGACGCCTGCGCCAAGACGGTGACCCCGACTTGCGCACCTTCGGCCAATACGTGCAACGCATGGAGAACGTCGACCGCGCCGACACCGCCCGCATCCTCCCCGGCATCGCGGACGCGCTAGACGCGTTCGATGCGTTCGAGGCGACGAAAGCATGAGTCAACCGATCCACCTGCCCGACTGCGCCAACCGCACCTTCGGGCCCGTGCTCTCCTCACGGCAACGACGCGAATTGGTTCGCGTCCTCGCCCAAGACGGTCTCGAGGGCATGGAAAAGTGGATCGAGAAAGAAGCCCAAAACGACCCGGACATCCGAAAACGCGTCGAGCAAGAGAAAGAACGCATCCAGCGACAAGCACGACGCAAGCGACGCAACCTCGAAGAACAGTTCGAGGAAGAGAAAGAAGAACGACGCGAAGCGTTCGAGGAGGAACTCGAAGAGCGTCGAGAACGGCGTCAAGCCCTCCAGGAACGCATGGAGCAACTCGACACCACGCCAACGGCGGACGAGCTTGCCCAACGAAGCGATTTGTTCAAGCAAGTCTACGCCCCCGATCCCGAAGAGATCGAACCCACCGCGTGGGAGGCGCTCAAGAACAAGCTCTTCCGCGTTTGGCTATGGATCGTGGAAACATGGGCACGCTTCATGGCCTGGATCCTCCGACGCGAACGCGACGACGATACGCCCACGCTCGACATCGCGGGCGATGTGGATCTGGATCTGCCAGGAGCGATGGCAACGAACCCCGGCGTCCGGGTTCGCGTCAAGAAGAAACTCAAAGAGAGAGGAGCACGCGAGCGGTTCAAGCGGTGGTGGCGCCGGTTCACGGGCCGAGAAGATTACGGAGACTTAGCTCGCGAACTGAT
>PWVY01000116.1 GCA_003561665.1 Thermoplasmata archaeon | reverse complement strand
CGCCCTTCACCTCGCCGCGAAACGCAAAACCACCCCACGAAGCCAACTCGAAGACGAGATGAACGCGCTCCGCGACGTCAGCACCCTCGCCCGCACCCTCCTCGACGACCCAGCCCCGTACGAAGAAGCCGGTAAGAACCTCGCCAACCACGAGCGCTGCTTCGTGCTCGGCCGCGGCCCCGGCCACGCCATGGCGCTTGAAACCGCGCTCAAGATCAAAGAGATCAGTTACATCCACGCCGAAGGCATCGCCGCCGGCGAACTCAAACACGGCCCCCTCGCCCTCATCGAGGACGGAACCCCCATCCTCTCCCTCGCCCCCCAAGGGACCCTGTTCGACGTGATCACCGCGAACATGGAAGAAGTCGCCGCGCGAGGCGGCGACATCACAGCCATCACGGACGACAACGCGTCCATGCAGGAGGCCGGGTTCGACCCCCTCACCGCCCCCAGCAACCACCCCGCCACGTTCCCCTACACCGCCACCATCGTGGGCCAACTGATCGCCTACTACGCGGCCACCGAGCGAGGCACGAACGTGGACAAACCCCGCAACCTCGCCAAAAGCGTGACCGTCGAATAGGGAAACACCCCCTTGGCTGGCCTTTCTTCGCCCCTAGCACAAGAACGCTTAAACCCTAAAGCCCGGTCTGTTCGGTCGTGAGCGACCGTCTCAGCTTCGTGATCCCCACCCTCAACGAGGAACGCGCCATCGGTCCCACCCTCAACACCATCCCCGTTGAGCGCCTCGAAGAGGACGGGTTCGAGGTGGACGTGCTCGTCATCGACGGCGACAGCACCGACGATACGCGCCAGATCGCGAAAGACTGGGGCGCCCGCGTCATCATCGAAGAACGGCCCGGGTATGGACGAGCCTACAAGACCGGGTTCCAAGAAGCCAAAGGCGACATCATCGTCACCGGTGACGCGGATGCAACCTACCCCTTCGATCTTACCCCCGAGCTCCTCAGTTACCTTGCGGCCAGCTCGGACTTCGTGACCACGAACCGGTTCGCGCAGATGGAACCGGATGCGATGAGCCCCAAGCACCAATTCGGCAACTGGGTCCTCTCCACCGGGTGCAAAGTGCTCTTCGGCACCGGTTTCGCTGACTCCCAAAGCGGCATGTGGGTCTTCAAACGAGAGATCCTCGACAAGATCGTGCTCACAAGCGACGGCATGGCCTTCAGCGAAGAGATCAAGCTCGAAGCCTTCCGCCATCCAGACGTGAACGCGATCGAGGTCGGCATCCCCTTCCGCGAACGCATCGGGGAGATCAAGCTCGAAGCCTGGCAAGACGGCTTCCGAAACTTCGCCTTCCTCTTCAAAAAACGCCTCGGGCTTCACACCCGATAAGCCACGCTCCAGGCGGGCATCGATGAAAAGAAAAGACCCCAAGGGACGCCTTCGCGCCCCCTGGAGGAACGGCTGAAACCTATCCTTGAACAAGCGGGAGCCCGATGTCGACATCCTCCATCAGGAAAGCGCCAGGCGCCGGGCTTCCGTGCGCCACGAACAGGTCCGAGACGGGGGAAACGGTCAGGTACAGGTTCTCACCCTCATCCAAGGTCGCCGCAACACCCGCAAGCTCGATGGTCACATCCTTCTCGACGACCGGAACCAACTCAAGGTAGGGCATCACGTTGTTGCTGAGCACCTGCGCGTCCGCCGGGCTCGAACCCGCGGACAGGCTAAAGAACGCTCGAGCATCCGCGCCCAGGCTCGTCAACGTCGCATCCAAGGTGGGAACGCCAGCGACCGTGAGGGGACCGCTTGCCAGTTCCACATGCAGGGGAGCCCCGGCGGCCGTGGGCGTGACAAGTGGCAGGTCAAGGGGTTCCGTCGAGCTTGGTTCCACGCTGGTCGTTGGGATGCATTCCCCGTCCGTGCTCGTCAGCAAGTAGCTTTCAGCATCATGGAAGGGAACCTCGGCACCCTCGAAGGTGGCCTGGTAGAACGCGATGGTCAACTCCGAGGTGCCCGCGAACCCAAGCTCCTGGGCGCATGCTTCTCCACTAGCGGTGACGCCCATGGGGAGCACGTTGGGAAGCGCGTGGCCCCCGTTGTACCCGATCACGATGCTGTCCTCTTGAGCCTCCTCCGTGAGGCCTTTCTCGAAGTTGTGCACGGCCTCATTCAGGGGGAAGAGGTTGTCCGTGGTGCCTTGCGTGAAGAGCACCGGGATATCGAGCAGGTGGCCCTCGTCGACGAACGCGTTCACGCCGTTCTCCAGGAAATCGGACTTGATATCGTACACGAAGGGCACGGTCCCGTCGGGCATGTGGCCCGTGGCGGCTCCGTACGCGAACGCTTGGTGGATCCCGTCGTGAACGTTGGGAGCGCCCACGGCGTACAGCGCGGACACCCACACGCTTCGGATCACATCATTGGGGGCTAAACTGTTGATCAGGTTGTGCCAGGTCATATCGGGAGCCAACGCGTCCAAGCGCGTATCCCCCTTCTCACGAATCTCCGTGAGCGCCGTGATCAGCTGGTAGCCGCCTCCGTAGCTTCCTCCGATGGCGCCCAGCAAGGGCACGCCCTCATCGTCCGTGGCGACCCAGTCCAACGCCTCGATGCGGTCGATGACGGCGATGTTATCCTGTCCTTCGTACGCCGGGTCGTGCACGTGCGCTTGGCCCTCGCTTGCTCCATGCCCACGCTGGCTGATGCTTACGACGCCGAAACCGGCTT
>PWVY01000181.1 GCA_003561665.1 Thermoplasmata archaeon | reverse complement strand
GTGATGTCTTGGTACGTGGGAGGGCGGGCCTGGCCTTCGTGGTGGAGGGCGTATTCCGGGTTGTCGATGATGGTTTGGATCTGCGCGAGCAGGTTCTCGATCTCATCCTCGCATAGGAGGGCTTGGATCTTGGAGGGTCCAACGTTTTGGTGGCTTTGGAGGCGCGTGATTTTCTCGTTGAGCGCGTCTTTGTCGAGGGTTTCTTTGCTCGTGGCAGGGCAAAGGAGCGCTTCGGGGGCGGTGTCGAGGAGAGGTTGGGTGGATCGGTAGTTGATGGTTAACCGCACGGTCTCGGGTGGGGCGAGATTCTCCGCGGGGGGAACGCGGGGGCGATCGTCGTTGAGGTGGTTGGCGATGCGTTGAACGCGTTCGCCGTAGCGCAGGATGTTGTCGATGCTGGCGTATTGGAAGCTGTAGATGCTTTGCTTCCAGTCGCCGACGCAACAGAGGTTGGGTTCTTGGCAGTAGAGGAGAGCGATTTGGAGCTGGATCTCGCTGGTGTCTTGGAACTCGTCGATCATGACGTGGTCGAACTGTTCGCGTTGGCGTAGCGCGTCGTCTTCGACGAGGAGAACGTACGCGAGGAGGAGAAGGAACTGAAAGTTGAGCGCGTTGCGGTCGATGCTGTAGGCGAGGTACTCGATGTAGACGTCGTGGATGAACGTGAAAAGGTCCTCGCGGGGGTGTTGCCAGGCTTCTTGCATGGCTTGGGGGTCGATTTGGCCATCGTGGATGGCGTCCTCTCGGGTCTTGGTGGGGGGGTGGAAGAGCTTGTTGCGGTTCTTCTTGTTGAAGCGTTTGCAGGCGGGGCTTTTGGTTTTCTTGATGGTGTTGGCTTCTTCGAATGCGGCGAAGAATGCGTCTTCATCGCCTTCGAGGAGGGTGCCTGTGTCTCTGTACCATCCGTTCTTGGAGGGGAGGATGCCTTTGGCGGCGAGCTCGTGGAGGAGGTCGAGTAGGTTGGTGGGGTCGATCAGGCAGGCGAGGGGGGGCGCGTGTTCGGGATGGTCGTTTTGGAAGGCGTAGAGGAAGTCTTGGAAGAGGCGCTTTTCTTGCACGGTGTCTTCGATGACGTTGAACCCGGGGGCGAGGTGCGTTTCGAGGCCGAGGTGTTGGGGTGCGGTGAAGCCGTGTTGTTCGAGGAGGTGCTTTGCGAGGGCGTGGAAGGTGCTGATGGGGGCATCGCGAAGATCCGCGGGGGTAAGGATGTCTTTTCCAAGGTGGAGGATGCGTTCGCGCATCTCTTCGGCGGCGTTGTTGGTGAACGTGATCAAGAGGACGTCGTGGGGGGTGAGGTTCTCTTGTTCGAGGATGTGGAGGTAGCGGTGGGCGATGGTGAACGTTTTCCCGGTGCCGGCGCCGGCATCGCAGAGTACGGGCCCGTGGATGGTTTCGATGAGGCGCTTTTGGCCCTTGTTGGGTTCGAGTTTCTCGGTGCTGGTCATCGTCATGGTTGTTGGCTCGAGGGGGTGTTCGTGTTGGGGCCGAGGTGTCGGAGGATCAAATCGGGGTTCTCAGCATCGTCAAGGTCCTCGCAATCGACGGGGAAGCGCGTCGTCTTCCATTCGTTGACTTTGCGGATCATGTCGTTGACGAACGTTTCGAACGCGTCAAGGTCTTCTTGGAAGAACGCTTGGTTGCGAAGGCGGACGAGGGCTCTTATGGTGGATCGTGCCCCCTTGTCGACGTACTTGTAGTCTCCGATGACGGCGCGGGCGCGGTCTGCGAGTTTGTCTTTGATCTCGTGTGCTTCGGCGTTGTCTTTGTCCTTGAACGCGGGGAGGGCGTTGTTCTCCATGATCTCCTTGAACGCTTCGGGGCCAAGGGGGTCGAGGATGCGGCGTCGGGTGGCGCTTGTGCTTGCAAGCTTTGTGTAGGCGTCTTCGGTGGCGGCGTATTCGTGGAAGGTGATGGCGTGGTAGGGGAGAGGGGTTTCGATGTCGTCGAGGCTTCCCCCTCCTCGGAGGATGTCTTCTTGGTTGGCGAGCGGGTTGACGATGGTTAACGTGAGGGGGTCGTTGGGGGCGTGGTGTCGGTGGTGGGTGAGGTAGGCGATGGGTTGGAATCTTGGGTCTTTGGCCGTTTGGGGTTGCGCGTTCTTGATGGTGGACGCGATGGACGGCGGATGTTTGCTGGTTTTCCAGTCGACGAGGCTTCGGTCGTCGTGGAGGAGGTCCACGATGCCATGGAGGCCAACGGTTTCGTTCTTGAACCATCGTTCCGTGTGAGCGGTGTTGAGGTCTAGATCGAGGTGTTGGGCGAACCGGTTGGGCCGTTGTCGTTCGGGGTCGGAGTAGGCGGGGGTTGCTTGGTGTTGGGCAGGGTTTTGGTCGAGCCATCGAGCGATGTTCTGGAAGGCGATGCGTAGGTCCGTGGCGAGGAGGGGGGCTTGGCCGGGTTGGATGAAGCCTTCGAGTTGTTCGAGGCTGAACTGGATGAGGGCGTTGAGCGTTTCGGGGTCGTGCGTGTCGATGGCTTGAGGGTGGTGGGCGTAGGCTTCGGCGAACTCGTGGATGATGTTGCCTTTCTCGAAGTAGTCGCGGCGGATGCTGTCGACGAGTCGCGTCATGTGCCAGTCGCGGGGGCAGGTGGCGAGTTTGTCGAGGCTGGAGGCGGAGAGGGTTCGGATGGGTTCGCTTGGTGCCTCGGGGACGGGTTCGTGGGGGAAGGGGGTTTGCGGGGGCTTCGTGGTGGGGGG
>PWVY01000296.1 GCA_003561665.1 Thermoplasmata archaeon | reverse complement strand
GCTGGCCTTCCTCTACGCAACCGGCTCGTTCCAAAGCCCCTACTATCCCCTCCTGTACGCTAGCGTCGTCGGTTTCAGCTTCCGCTATGGTCCCTGGGAAACCCTCGCCGGGGCCCTCATCCACGCCGGCGGATACGCAGCGCTTTTGCAAACCACCGGGGCCCTTCTCCCCAACTTCGGGGACGCCAGCATCCGCATCGGGTTCATCTTCCTCCTCGCAGCCCTCGGATCGCTCCTCAGCATCGTCGCAGCCCGACAAACCGTCGCGAAAGACACCTACCAACACCTCGCCCAAGACCTTGAGGAAGCACGCGAGCAACTGCAAAAAAGAACCCTCGAACTAGAACGATCCAACCAAGCCCTCCAACGGTTCGCCGACGCCATCAGCCACGACGCTCGAGAACCCCTACGCGTGATCTCCGGGCACCTAGGCCTGATCGAACGCCGCACCGAAGGCACCCTCGACGAGGACGTTCAAGACTTCCTCCAACACGCAAAAGACGCCGCCCAGCGGCTCGATGGCATGATCCAAGGCCTCCTCAAATACAGCCGCGTCGACCGCAACGCCTCCTTCGAAACCTTCCCCCTTGAAGAAGCCCTCCAAGGAGCCAAAGACAACCTCAACGAACGCATCCAAGAAACGAACACAAAAATCGAACACGAGGCCCTTCCCCGCATCCATGGAGACAAAAACCAACTCATGATGCTCTTCCAAAACCTCATCGCCAACGCCATCACGTACACAAAAATGGGTGCACCTTGCGTCACGATCACCTCGACGAAGACCGCCGACGGTCACCGCATCGAGGTTCAAGACGACGGCATCGGGATCCCCATAGCCGAGCAAGAGCGCATCTTCACCATGTTCCAACGCGGAACCAACGCGCCCCAAACCCCAGGGGACGGCATCGGGCTTTCCCTTTGCAAACGCATCATCGAACGCCACGAAGGCACCATCGGCGTCGAATCCACACCCGGGCAAGGGTCCACGTTCCACTTCACGCTCCCTGACCCCGATGCGTGAGATCCTATCAAACCCAAGCCCCAAGCCCTGGACCCTATCAAGCCGGCCTGTTTTTAGGGAACGGTCCCTTTTCCCCGTTGATGAGTCGCGTTGACCGCTTCCTTGAGGAACTTGACGATCTTCCTCTCCGAACCGTGTACATCTTCGGCTCCCAAGCGCGAGACGAGACCACCCCCCTCTCAGATGTCGACCTCGCGATCGTACCGGACGCTACCGTGAGCGGAGAGGAACGTCTTAAACTACGAGGACAAGTCTCTTTGCGAGCGGCCGCCGTGTTCCAAACGGACCATGCGGATGTCCTCCTCCTCGATGAAGCCCCCCCCGGGATTGCTTTCGAAGCAATCCAAGGCAAGCGGATTCTTGATGAACACCCCGAGCATAGAGTCCAGCTCGAGGCTCGCATCCAATCCGCGTATCATGATCGGCGATACTACGAGGAACGTTGGGAGAAGGAAGCTGTTGAACGGTACAAGCAAGGAGCCTCGTCATGACCTCGATCCCGCAGCGTATCAACCAGCTTAACGAGTATGTGAGGCTGCTTCAAGGCCTCCGCGGGCGTGATTTTGAGGATCCCTACGTGAAAGGAGCGCTTGAGAGGTACTTCCAACTCGCAGCAGAATGCGTGCTCGACATCGGCGAGATGCTCATCAGTCAGGAAGATTGGCCCAAAGCTCGAAGCTACCGTGACGTGATTCGAGTCTTGGGGGACAAGGGCGTCCTGGAACCCGATTTTGCAACATCGTTCGAAGGTATCGCAGGTCTCCGTAACATCCTGGTCCACGATTACGTGAACGTGAGCGTCGAGCGGCTCGAAGCGCTCCTGGACGAGCTTGATGACTTCCAGCGATTCACGACGAGCGTGGCCAAGTACGTGGACGACGCCACCAAGAAGTGACCGGGATCCAACGCGCAACCGCCGCAAACCTCACGTACACGACTCCATCTCGCAGGGCCACCATGGCTGACGACGCGACAACGAACGACGCATGGGATGCGATCATCATCGGCGGCGGGATCGCCGGGCTCACCTGCTCGATCTTCACCGCCCGCGCGGAGATCTCCACGCTCGTGCTCAACCATGGCGCAAGCCTTGTCAAACGCAACGCGATCCTCGAGAACTACCCAGGCTTCCCCGCCGGCGTGAACCCCCGGCTTCTCGTCAACATGATCGAAGATCAAGCCCAACGCAACGGGGCCACGCTTGAACAAGCCCGCGCCCAACGCGTCACACGAACCGAGGAAGGCTTCCAAGTGGAAACCGACGAGGGGACCTACCACGCCCAACGCCTTGTGGCGGCAAGCAAAGACAGCCCCACCTACCTGGACCCCCTCGATCCACCCCTCACGCAAGAAGGATCCAAAACGTACCTCGAAACGGACGAAGACGGACGAACCCCCATCGACGGGCTCTACGCCGCCGGCCGCATGGCCAAAAAGTACCACCAAGCCATCGTAAGCGCCGGACACGGCGCGACCACCGCTATCACGCTCATCGAAGACGCCGACCCCGACTTCTTCCACGACTGGGTCGCCCCCAAAGGGTACTTCACCCTCCGCGACCGAGACGTGCCCACGGGCGTCGAAGAGATCACCAAGGAAGAACGCAACCGGCGCGAACGCGAAAGCGTACGCGTCATGCAGGACTACTTCGAGGAACCCCACGACGCGCCCCCCGTCCCCCACCCGAAGGTGAAAGACAAACCCGGGTTCGACGCATAACGGCCCGCCAACACCCACCCTACGCGGACCGAACCGCCCCTCGATCAGTGGATCAATCCTGCCCTGGTCCAAGCCGTCGAATCGGCTCACGTGACCCCGGTCGACCGGCCCGCTTTTCTACCCCATCCCCGATGAGGCCTCATGCCCAGCAAGCCGTCCGCCAACGGAGACGACGCGGACAAGAGCATCGACACGGAGAAGGAGCTCCTCAACGCCATCAGCGAGGTTCACGAAGGCGGTCCCAAGAAGTACAAAGATCGCCTCAAGGACGCCGAGAAGCTCTTCGTCCGCGAACGGCTTCGCCTCTTCTTCCCCGACGGGCCAGACACCGAGGAAGGCCTCTTCGCCAACTACCTCTCCGAGGACCAACTCCCCGCGGATGGCATGATCACGGGCGTAGGCACGCTCGACGATCGCAAAGTGTTCTTCCAAGCCAACGACTACACCGTGAAAGCCGGCAGCATGGCCAGCAAAGGCGTTGAGAAATTCCTACGCACCCAAGAACGCGCCCTGCGCGCCGGGAAACCCATGCTCTACCTCGTCGACAGCAGCGGCGCCCGCATCACCGACCAAAGCGGGTTCTTCGCCCAGAAGAACGGCATTGGCAAATACTTCTACAACCACTCGATCCTCAGCGGCAAGATCCCCCAGATCGCTGTCCTCTACGGCCCCTGCGTCGCCGGCGCCGCCTACACCCCCGTCTTCTGCGATGTCACCATCATGGTCGAAGGCATGAGCGCCATGTGCATCGCCAGCCCCCGCATGGTCAAGATGGTCACCGGGGAAGAAGTCAGCATGGACGAACTTGGCGGCGTCGACATCCACATGCAAGAAAGCGGCAGCTGCCACCTCGTCGCCAAGAACGAAGAACACGCCGCGCTGCTTGCCGCTAAAGCCCTCAGCTACCTGCCCGACAACTGCCACAAGCAACCCCCACGGTACGAACCCCGCGAACCCGAAACGAACCCCAGCCGCATCCAAAGCATCGTGCCCGAGGACCCCAACGCGCCCTTCGATATCCGGGACGTGATCCGCGCCCTCGTCGACGCGGACAGCATCCTCGAACTAAGCCCCCAGTACGCCCCAGAACTGACCACCGCATGGGCCCGCCTGGACGGGCGCCCTGTGGGCATCATCGCCAACAACGCCGCGCACAAAGCCGGCGCCATCTTCCCCGAAAGCGCCGACAAAGCCGCCGAGTTCATCACCACGTGCGACGCGTTCAACATCCCGCTCATCTACCTGTGCGATACGCCCGGGTTCATGGTGGGCAAAGACGTCGAGAAGAAAGGCATCCTCAAACGAGGCAAGAAGTTCATCTACGCCACCAGCACCGCCACCGTGCCCAAGCTCCCCGTCGTCGTACGACGAAGCTACGGGGCAGGGCTCTACGCCATGTGCGGGCTCGCCTACGAACCCGAAGCCTTGCTCGCCCTCCCCACCGCGGAGATCGCCGTCATGGGCCCCGAAGCCGCCGTCAACGCCGTGTTCCGGCGCAAGATCGACGCCATCGAGGACGAAGACGAACGCGCACGCTTCGTGGAAGAAAAGCGCGCCGAGTACCGCGAAGACGTCGACGTCACCGTCATGGCTGACGATCTCGTCGTCGACCAGATCACGCCCCCCACGCACCTTCGCGACGAGTTGATCACGCGCTTGGAAACCTACGAAGACAAGGACTTCCCCCTCCCTGACAAGAAACACGGCACCGTCATCTAGGCGAAACAAAACCTCCACGGCAGGGAGCCTTTTTTTATCTAGAGGATCATATGGTCCCCTTGGAGGCTTGGCTTGACCGCTCGAACCCTACCCCGAGGCTTGCTCCTCTTCATCGCCGTCGCGCTCGCCGCTGCACCCATGGCCCTCGGCGCCACCCCCGTGACCATCAACGACAGTCCAGACGAACCCCTTAGCTCCCACGCGGCCGAAGGCGGCTGCCTGGACGCCAAGGAGGATCCCAAGGACTCTGCCCTCCTCGCGATGGACGCCACGATCCTACCGATCATGGATTCCGACCTCCACATCCCCCAGAACCACGACAGGACAGACCTCACCGACACATGCCCAGGGATCCGCCCGGGCAGCGCGCTGGTTCTCCCGGCAGGCCCCGTTGACCTGGCCTACTGCACGTTGGCCTTCCTCATCGAAGACAACAACGGGACGCTGTACGCCGCCACCGCCGGCCACTGCGTCGACCCCGATCTTGGAGCGCCCACGGAAGACATTCGCGTCCACGGCGTCGATCAACCCATCGGGGATGTCGCTTTCGAATGGTGCGAAGGCGGTGACAGCACCGGTCAAGGCTGCGGAGTCGGAATGGACTTCGCCCTGATCGAACTCAACGATCCCTTCCAACCCGACTCCCCGGCGTTCAACAAAGACCTCTACGACGAGCACGTGAACCCCGCGATGTGCCACTGGGGCGCACCCACCGGCGGCATCTTCGATGTGCAAGCGCACGACGATTCCCCCATGGCTGTGCAACACTTCGGATGGGGCATGATCTTCGGCCACCCCCTCTCGCCCCTTGTCCTCACCGCCAACCCCGCCACGCAGGACCGTGAAGGCATCGCGATCGACTACGCGGACGACACCGCTCTTGTCCAAACCGCCGCATTCTCCGGCGACTCCGGAAGCGCAGCCCTCATCGATGACTTGGACATCCCCCTCCAAGTACGAGAGGACCCCCAAGCCCTCGGCGTGATCACGCACATCTCGAACGCCGGCACCTTCGTGCAATTGTTGGACGCCAGCCTTTCCTTCATCGAGAACAAAGACACCTACACTGGGGAAGGCCTCAAACTCCACCACGGGCTCGAAGGATAAGCCCACCTACCGCCACCTTGGAGCGGAACGTTCAGGTAGCCGATGCCCTTTCGCTCGCTCGCGAAGGTCTTAGACCAACACGACGGGTGAAAGGGAAACCATGGGCCAATACTACGAGGAGTTTCAGGAAGGACAAATCTTCCACCACGAACCCGGCCGCACCATCACGGAAGCAGACAACGTCCAATTCTGTTCCATGACCATGAACACGCAACCCCTCCACCTCGACGCCGAATGGGCCAAAGGGTCCCCCTTTGGCGAACGCGTCGTCAACGGGCTTTTAACCTTCAGTCTCGCCGTGGGCCTCAGCGTGCCCGACCTCACCGAAGGCACCATCATCGCCAACCTCGCCTACGAAGATATCAACCACCCCAAACCCGTCTTCCACGGCGACACCATCCGCGCGAAGAGCGAGATCCTCTCCAAACGCCTCACCAGCACGCCCGGACGAGGGCTCGTCAAAGCCCAAACCATCGCCACGAACCAAGACGACGAGACCGTGTGCCGCTTCAAACGCGTCTTCCTCGTCGAAACGAAAGACCCCGACGCCGTGAAAACAAAGGACGCCTAACTATGCCCAACGACGACGAAACCGACACGAACGACACGGACGACGCGCCCACCATCGAACCCCGACGCTCGATGATGTACACGCCCGCCACGCGCCCCGACCGCGTCGAGAAAGCCCTCACCATGGACGATGGGCCCGACCTGCTCGTCGCCGACCTCGAAGATGGCGTCCCCCCCGAAGAGAAAGAAGACGCACGCGACGAGATCCTTCCCCTCCTCGCGAACCTCGAAGAAGACGCCCACCCCAAACGCCTCCTGCGCGTGAACACCATCGACTCCCGCTGGTTCCTCAACGACATCCAAAACGCACCCCAAGCCCGGCCGGATGCCATCGTCGCCCCCAAGATCGAAAGCCCAGGCCAACTGCGCACCCTCGACGGTCGCCTACGCGAAGCCGAGAACGAACACGACCTCGAAGAAGAAAGCATCCACGTGTACGCTCAACTCGAAACCGCCCGGGGCGTCGCCGCCGCCCTCGACATTGGAGAAACCGCCGGCACCATCCCCCGCATCACCGCGCTCGTCTTCGGCGCTGAAGACTACGCCGCCACCGTCGGCGCACGACGCACCGACTCCAACCACGAGGTCCAACACGCACGCTCTCGAACCGTCCTCGCCGCAGCCCTCGGCACCGTCGACGCCATCGACCAAGTCCGCATCGACTACGAAGACCTCGACGCCCTCGCCAACGAGGCCAACCGCGCCCGTGACCTCGGCTACGTCGGCAAACAGATCATCCACCCCGACCAGATCGAAACCGTCAACGAGGCCTTCACACCAAGCCCGGACGAAGTCGCTCAAGCCAAAGACATCCTCGACGCCGTCCAAGACGCCGACATCGAAGAAGGCGGCGTCATCGGACACCAAGGACGCATGATCGATAGACCCATCATCCAACAAGCCCAACGCACCGTCGCCCTCGCCAACGCACTCAACCTCTAACCCATGTCCATGGGCTGGATCCTCCTCGCCCTCACCCTAACCCTTGCCCTCGCAATCACCGTATGGGCCCGCGGTTTCCTCCACCACGCCATCCGACAACCCCGCAACGACAAAACCGCCCCCCAACCCCCAAGAGCCTACCTCGATGCCCTCACCACTGAAGCCACAGCCACGCTCAGCATCCTCATCAACCGCATACCCACCTGGTACCAACCCCCACCCGAACCCATCCCCACCCGAACCCAAGGCCCACCCATCCTCCTCGTCCCCGACCCCGCCCTCCCCTGGGCCAGCCTGGCAGACCTCAGCCGCATCCTCCAAGAACACGAACTCACCAACGTCCATATCCTCGACGCCAAACCACACAAAACATCCCTCGAAACCCTCGGCCACCACGCCCAAGAAACCCTCGAAACCATCACGAAAGACGCTGGAAGCCTCGCCATCGGCATCGGTCACGGCTCAGGAGGGCTTGCGCTCCGCTGGGCACACGACCACGCCTCAAACCCCCTCATGGCGCACCTCATCACCGTTGGCACCCCTCACCAAGGCACCCACCAACCGCCCTACCGAGGCCTCCCATCCAACGAAATAGAACCCCACTCCACCGCCCTCGAAGCATTAGACCCCACTCCTCTTGTTCCTTCCACAAGCATCTTCTCCCACCTCGACGATCGCGTCATCCCCGCCTCGTCCGCACGCTGGGGGGACCAAGCCATCGCCATCCCCGGCGTCGGCCACCGCGGCCTCCTCTGGTCGACACGGTCCACCCGCATCATCCTCGCAGCGACCCTCGCAGCCATCGCAGAAGGATGAACAACGGCCAAGGGCCCTGCATCCTCTCGTGGTCCCGGAACCCCCAACGCTCAAATACACCTCCTGGCTTGTGGGCGGCACGCAGCCGATGAGGCCCTTCTAAAGGGTCGAGGCGCATGCGCGCCAGCTGCGATCCGAAAGGAGATGATTGGCTATGGCCGCGATGTATGTTCGCTTCGAAGCGCCCCGTGATTTGCAAGAGAAAGCGTACGAAGCCGTTGAGAACGCTGTTGAGAGCGGTGAACTCGTGAAAGGCGCCAACGAGGTCACGAAAGCGATCGAGCGAGGGACCGCTGACCTCGTCGTGATGGCTCAAGACGTGCAACCGGAGGAAGTGCTCGCGCACATTCCCCTGTTGTGCGAAGAGAAAGACATCACGTACACGTACGTCCACAGCAAGGACGAGCTGGGGGTCAGCTCCGGTCTGGAGGTTTCCACGAGCGCTGCCGCCGTCGTGGATCCAGGCCGCGGTGCGGACCTTATCAACCAAGTCGCAGATCAGGTTGAGAGCCTGAAAGAGTGAGGTGATGCGTGATGGCTGAAGAGGACACAAACCGCGGGATCCCAAGCGAGGTCGTTGAGGTGATTGGGCGCACCGGCATGACTGGAGAAGCTACGCAGGTCAAGGTGCGCGTATTGGACGGCCGAGACAAAGGACGCATCATCACCCGGAACGCCATGGGCCCGATCCGTGAGGGCGATGTCCTGATGCTCCGGGAGACGGCCCGCGAGGCCAAGAAGCTCGGAGTGCGCTAAGATGGTTGAACACCGTGTTTGCAGCTTCTGCGCAGAGCCCATCGAGCCGGGCACGGGCATGCTTTTCATCAAGAAGGACGGGAAACAGTTCTCGTTCTGCTCTAGCAAGTGCCGTCGGAACATGGTCAAGCTGGGGCGTATCCCTCGCCACGTCGAATGGACGGGTCACTACGAAGGGGGTGAAGCGCAATGAGCGAGCGCACCTTCGTTATGGTGAAACCGGACGGGGTCCAGCGGGGCCTTGTCGGTGACGTCATTCAGCGCATCGAAACGCGCGGGTTGAAACTCGTCGCGTTGAAATCGGTCGACGTGGGCCGGGACCTTGCCGAAGCCCATTACGATGTTCACCGTGACAAACCGTTCTTCGATGATCTTATCGCGTTCATCACGAGCGGTCCGGTCGTCGCGATGGTCATTGAGGGGCCTAACGCGATCAAGGCGGTTCGTGGGTTGGCGGGGGAGACGGACCCGATCGAGGCAAGCCCGGGCACGATCCGGGGCGATTACGGTTTGGACATCGGGCGCAATGTGATCCATGGTTCGGATGCGCCAGAGACGGCGCGCCAGGAGATCAAGCTCTGGTTCGAAGAATCCGAGTTGTTGGATTACGAGCGTGTCGACTCGCCCTGGCTTCAAGAGTAGGCCTCAACGGTTCCGCGTGTTGTCGGTTTGAGCGGAGCGGCTAGGGTGCTGTACGTTCGGCGATGTCGCGAGCGACGGCTTGGAGGTCCCCGGTTTCTTCGTAGACGTGGAGTTGTCGCGTGGCGCCGCTTTCGGCGCGGTGGGCGCGATCGGCGAGCGTGGCAAGTTGGTTCTTGATGCCAAGCTCGGCGGGGACATCTTGGAGGTGATGGATGGTGGCGTCGAGGACGCGGGGGAGGGGGAGGGGTTCGACGCCGGAGACGTTGTCGTATTGGATGAAGGATGCGTTGACGCCGTGGCGAATGGCTCGCCAGCGGTTCTCTTCGATCACGTCGGCTTGGTGCGTGACGGGGGGGCGTTCGCCGGCTTCGTGAGCCTGGGAGAGGCGCACGACGAGGGCTTGGATTAGGGCGGTAAGCGCGATGGTGATTTCAGGGTCGGTGGGGAGGTCCGCGATGCGGACCTCGATGGTGCCTAGGTCGGGGCGGGGGCGTGTGTCCCACCAGATCTTCGTGATGTCTTCGATGCTGCCGACGGCTTTGAGGCGTTCGAGGGTTTGTGCGAAGGCGGTCCAGGTTCGGAATCGGTTGGGCATGCCGGTTCGGGGCATGGCGTCGAAGATGCGGGTGCGTGTGGCTTGGAGGCCGGTTTCGTCCCCTTGCCAGAAGGGGCTGTTGGCGCTGAGGGCGAGGATGAGGGGGAGGAAGGGGCGGATGTTGTCGTTCACGTAGATGGCTTCTCCGGGGTTGCGGACGGCGATGTGGACGTGGAGGCCGAAAATCAAGTCGCGTCTTGCGGGCCATGCGATATCGTCGATGAGCTGTTCGTAGCGGGTGTCGTTGGTGTGGTCTTGTTCTTGCCAGCGTGCGAAGGGGTGCGTGCCGGCGGCGCCCATGAGGTATCCTTTGGCTTCGAGGGTGTCGTGGAGCGTGCCTCGAAGGCGGTGAACTTCTTCGTGAATCTCGTCGATGTTGTGGCAGACGTCGCTGGCTGTTTCGATGACGGCTTGGAAGAGTTCGCTGCGTAGGTTCTCTTCGATGCCTTTTTTGGGTTTGCCTAGAATCTCGTCTGCGCGGCTTACGAGGTCGTACGTTTCTGGGTCGAGGATTTGGAATTCTTCCTCGACGCCGAGGGTGAACGGTC
>PWVY01000259.1 GCA_003561665.1 Thermoplasmata archaeon | reverse complement strand
GCCAGAGGCAGCCAATATGTGGCATCCATGACTCCCCCTCATGATCTCAGACCCGGGGCCCGCACACAGCTCGCCTGCCTGCGAATCCCCCCCAATCGATACTCATGGCTGTAGCCCCTGTTCAACAGACACACCGAAGGGAAGACCTACGTCCAGAAGCGCCATTGGCAGCGCCGACCACAGTCCCAGCCCCACCGATACCAGGGCCAACAAAAACGCCGCCCATGCCATGGTGTACGGCAGTTTCTCTGAAGCCCGTGGTAGCTCCGCTTCCCCTTTCGGTTGTGCAAATGCAAAGTACACCACTTTGAAGACGTAGAGCGCGGCCAGAAGTCCTCCCACGGTCACCACCGCCGCCACCGCGGGCTGGCCGGCCTTGGCGGCGGCCGTCAACAAGAGCCATTTCGCCGTATAGCCCCCGCTGGGCGGAAGCCCCATCAATCCGATCCCCGCCAGGGCAAAGGAAAAGAGAGGAAAGGCGATCTTTGTGCCCGCCGATCGCAACTCGGAAAACCGATCACTGCCCAGTTGAGCGCCAATAGCCCCGGCGGACAAGAACATCGCCCCCTTTGCACAGCCATGGGCGATGGCGAAATAGGCCACTCCGTGCCACGCCACACCCGCACCGGCCTCTGTGCTCGCCAGAAAAAAGGCCAGGAAAAGATAGCCGATCTGGGCCACCGTGGAGTAGGCGACGAGCATCTTCAGGCGCTGTTGACGCAGGGCCTGGATACTGCCCCAGACAATGGCAACCGTACCCAGTATGGCCAGTGCCATCGAGGCGCGCTCCGTATCCACATCGCCAAAGACGTCGATCCACAGCCGCACGAGAATGTAGAACGATGCTTTGACCACCAGCGCCGACAATACGGCACTGACCGGTGCCGGGGCGTTGGCGTGAGCTGCAGGAAGCCAGAAATGAAGGGGAACCAGCGCCGTCTTCATGGCCAGGCCCACGGTCATCATCGCCAGGGCCACCTCCGAGGCTCCCGTCGCTTCCCCCACCGTGCCCAGTGCGGCGATATCGAGACGCCCCCATCCGCCGTAGAGCAGCGCCACTCCCAGCAAATACAAAAGCGATCCCGAGATGGTCACCAAAAGATAGCGCATGGCCGCACGCAGCGCGATCGGGCCTGCCAGTGCCACCAGCGCAACAGAGCCCAGCCCCATCAGCTCCATGCACACGTACAGATTGAAGAGATCGCCGGAGACGAAGACACCGTTTAGCGAGGCCCACACCACGAGCCACATCGACCAGAAAAACCCCTCGTGATGTTCTTCCTGCGAGTCCTTCCCACCGCGGAAATACCCCGCCGAAAAGAGGCTTACAAACGTGGCGACGATAGCCACCATGGACACCATGAGAGCCGAAAATCCGTCGGCGTATAATTCGATGCCCAGTGGAGCTGACCATCCCCCCAGAGGCTCCGTTAATGCCCCATCGCGCCAGACGCGCCACACCAGCGCCGCCGAGGCAAATAAAGTGGCCGCCGAAAAGACCAGACCGACTGAGGCAGAGCGCTTCGCCGACACCACGCCGCCAAATAGCGCTCCCACCAGGGGCACCAACACGATCGCCGAAATCCAGGGAAACTCCGCCATTACTCTTCCCCTTCCAATGTATCGAGAATCGATGACTCCTCGGCGAGCCGGGTGCTCCCCGTGGCGGCATAGATGCGCCGAATGAGCACCAGTCCCAGAGCGGTGGCACTGACGGCGACCACAATTCCCGTCAACACCATCGCCTGCGGTACGGGGTCGACTCCATTGGATACGTCGGTGGCCAGGGAGACGAAGAGGGTGAACACACCGGCGCCCATAATATTGACGGCCAGCAGCCGGCGAATCATGTGTCGGCGCACGATCAGGGCATACAGTCCCACCGCCGTCAACGCGATGCCCGTGACAGCGTATATCAACTCACTTTCCATCGCCCTCATCCTCTCCGTCACTCAAATCGAGAATGTTTCGATACTCCCCCTCTCCGCTTTCGGCATAGGCTCCCCATCCAACGGGCGTGGTCTCCACATCGCCGGATAACCGGTCTACGCCGCCGGCGAATAGAGCAGTGATGATGAATCCTATGGAAATCGCCGCCGCCACTTCTACGACGAGCATCAGCGGCTTTTCCCACCCCTTTTGATAGGTCAAAACGTGGCCTGTCATCAGCCCCCCCAACAGTCCCACGCCCAAGAATACCGCCGCCCCCCCCACCACCATCAGATGCCGCAAGAAGATGCGCCTGGCCCCGGGCACCGCACGTCCGACAAGGAGATTCAAAATTCCCGCCGCTCCCAGCACCGCCCCGGCCTGAAACTCTCCCCCGGGACGATGAGAACCGGCCCACAACAGATATACGGCGATCATGACCAGCACTGGCACCAGGACTCCGGCGACGCGTTGCAATAATAGCGGTGGCGTTCGCGACAGCGCCTGCTCTCCGTGCATCCTCAGCGACCACGCCCCCCAGAAGGCCACGGTGAGCACCAGGATCTCCAGAAACGTATCGTAGGCCCGAAAATTCAAGAGCACGGCGGTCACCGAGTGTTCCACCCCGCTTTCTTCCAGCCTCTCCAGTGCCTCCACCCCCACCGACTCTGGAGTCATCCCATAGACCTCCCACATGGCCCGGGCGAGAAAGAAGGCCATCACGGCGATCAGTACTGCCACAACACCGCGAAATGCCACCTCCCACCTCAT
>PWVY01000115.1 GCA_003561665.1 Thermoplasmata archaeon | reverse complement strand
GCGGTTCACAGAGCGCTTGCCTCACGCATCCCTGAAAGCAAATTCCTGCTTCTCCTCCGTCGACGTCAACCGATGATCAAAGTGGCCTACGAGGAAGGCTATCGCAGGGCGAAGATCGGAGGAGACCACGTACAGATAAAGAGAGAACACCTTGAGCTAGATCGTGACGGGTTGCAGGGTCGTCATCGTCGTCTCTGCCATGGTTTGATTGTAGAAGGAGCTGAGGAAGGCCTCGAGGATAAACTTGCGGAGGGGAATGTTGTGGGTCTCAAACGTTGGGTCCAGTTTGCTCAGAACCGCTAGTCTGGAAGATGGGCGAAAGCCTCGGCTGATTCTCTGGATAGCCTTCGGAACTCCTCGCTGATCTCTGGAATCCTTTTTTGGATCCTAATCAGTGCTTGGATCCGCTGGACCGATTCATCTTCAAGGTCACGAACCGATGGATCTCGACCCCGGGGTCGGGCCTCGTCGGGACCAGGGCGTCGCTCCTCCTGAACGCCTGTGGAATCGATGATGATTCTTCGACCCATCGTTGACCTAATGGGTTCGTGGATACACATAAGGCTTCCCCTTGTCCCGATGGATATCCATGATTCACGTCTCCTCCCCATATCCTCTGGAATTGGCTGGGGTGAATCGCCTGCATCGGAGGTAGGGCGGGGCCGGGGCCTTTGAGACGTTTGGATTTGTTGGGTTTAGGGTCCGGCGTGGTAGGTTTGGTGTGCGTGGTCGGTGTTGGTGGGTGGGCCGGGTGTGTTTTCGCGGGTGTTGGCGGTGGCTTGGAGGGTGATGTCGTGTTGGCTGGGGGCGTTGATGCCTGTGGGGCCGATGTGGAGGGTGTGGGGGCGTTGGTGGAGGAGGAGGCCGTTGGTGCCGGTGTTGGGTGGTTCCACCTCTGATTCGACCCTTCTATGCGCCAGGATTAGTTGAGGTCTGTTTCCTCTGCGTGTTTTTCGAGGAATTCTTTGGCTTCTTTCCTCATCACGGGGTCGGCGGTGGTGGTCATGCGTCCGGGCTTGATGAGGCCGTCAGGGAGTTGGTCGGGGTCTTCCTCTTCGTCGCGGCTCATGCCTTTCATAGGGTGCCTCCGTGGGTGAATAACGTTACGGTTCCGATCGTGAGGGCGATGAGGCCTAGGACGAGGGCCAGAATCTTCGGGAGGCTCGTTCGATGGCTTGCTCGTCTTTGACGATTGCGATGCTGTAGGCTTTGATCAGTTGTGTTTGGAGGCGCGTTTCGTCGACGTTATAGTCAAGGGCGGCGACGAGGCTTTTGACGTCGATTCCTGCAGCGAGCCCTTTCTTGAGGTAGGCAGAAACGGCGAGGAGGGTTGATGCTAGGACGCCACCGAGCCCGATGCTGAAGATGGTCGCTGTCCAGAGGGTGGATGGTTGGGCTCCGTCGTGAAGGATCGAAATGGCTGTGAAAGTTAGACCAAAAACGAGCATGTTGAAGCGGACAAGGCCATGGGCTCGGTCGTCCATCTGGACGATGCCTTGGTTAATCGCGTCGGCTCGATTCTTTGCCTCCGCATAGAGCAGCTTCATCGCAGCCCTTGTTGGTTCCGTCCGGTTGCTCACGAGTTCAATGGGAGAATGAGGGGTTGATGAGGATTCTCCGTTGCTGGCGCGTTTCTTTGATCCTCCACGCTCATACGTAGAGCATTCCTCTTCGAATGTCTATGACCCGGGTCAGGGTCCTGCGTGGTAGGTTTGGTGTGCGTGGTCGGTGTTGGTGGGTGGGCCGGGTGTGTTTTCTCTGGCGTCGGCGGTGGCTTGGGGGGTGATGTTGTGTTGGCCGGGGGCGTTGGTGCCGGTGGGGTCGATGTGTAGGGTGTGGGGGAGGTGGTGGAGGAGGAGGCCGTTTTCGCCGGTGGTGAGCGTGGTTTCGTGGGTGGTTCCGAGGGTTTCGTGTTGGATGGTGAGGTGGATGGTGGCGTTGACGGGGTTGTTCAAGTCGTCTTGGGTGTGGATGGCGAGGAGGGGGGAATACATATCAGCGGTCATCATTCGGAGAGGGTGAGGCGTCTGCCTGATGACCGGCGATCATGCGGATCTTGAGATCCATCCTTACCACCGCGGTCGGCGGTTCACGTTGCGCGGTCTTTTCCGGGACAGGGAGGAGGCGACTCGTCGTTCGGATCGCATCCTTGAGGCCGGGGAAGATGTGATTGTTTTCGCCGAGGAAGCTCCTTCTGGGGACGAGATCTTCCACCTGGCCGCTCGGAAAAATGTCACGGCAGATTATGATCCCGTTCTCCCCGATCCGAAAACCGCTCTGGGGGAGGCGGTACGTGTAGCGGTATCGATTTTCACAGACTTTGCCCTGACCGCGGAGAAAGAGGACCGGGGAGTTCCGTGGTACAAGGAACTTGAGACTCAGCGCCTGTGGTCGACCATCAACCGGTGGGATTGGTCAGGAACGCGCGCGGAGGTGGGAGCGGACATTCTCACGAAAACGATTCGAGCTCACCCGTTTCCCAACGCCAATCATCGGACGAGTATCCTTCTGGCCAGAAGCTACCTTCATGCTGCTGGGGTCCCTTGGCCAGCCGAGAAGAAGAACTGGTACGAGTACGGGGACGCGGTTCACAGAGCGCTTGCCTCACGCATCCCTGAAAGCAAATTCCTGCTTCTCCTCCGTCGACGTCAACCGATGATCAAAGTGGCCTACGAGGAAGGCTATCGCAGGGCGAAGATCGGAG
>PWVY01000282.1 GCA_003561665.1 Thermoplasmata archaeon | reverse complement strand
CGAGCTTGACAGCGCCGCGCACGCATGTCTTCGGTACGCGCCGACGGGATGTGCAGGACGAGAGAGAGCAAATCCCGTCGCGCTGTCAGTATGACATGCGTGCTGTCGGCGCTATCAAGCTCGGCAGGTGCCCTCAGCATCCGTGTTGGCCGATGGTTCGGTAGCTGGGGCTTCGCGCCCCAGACCCCCGGCCTCGGGGAAATGCAGGCCGTCGGCAGGGTTGGCAGGGTTGGCAGGGTTAGCGCCAGAGTCTGGGCTCAGCTGGCTCAACGCCATGTTCCACGTGGGGTGTAAATTACACCTTCCAGCCGACCAACCCCGCCCGCGCGCGCTCTTCTTCGCTACGCTCAGAATGAGCGCGCGCGGGCGGCATGCGATCAACAGACCAGATCAATCGCCCCCAAAGCCAAATGCTGCGCTTCGTTCAAATATTTCTCCGGTGGCATCTCAAACTGCTCGGCGTCAATCTGACTGAGATCGAAGAACCCAAAATCAGACCCACGCCACACGCACCAATACCGGGAAGGCAACTTGGCACCTTGCTGATACATCAGCCCCAGGTGAATAGCTGTCGCCACCCGACCATTCCAATCCGTGTCGATCTCCTCGACGCGCATCAGTACGCCTGAATCATCTGGATGCTTACTTGGCACATACCAGCCAGCCCAAACACCATGCCGAGCAGACATAAATCACCTCTTACAGTTTACAGTTACACCTTACATTTACACTGTAATTACATAATTACATACGTTACATTACACTCCCGCCGCACCAGAGCCGGCGCCAAGACTGACAAGGAACCGCTCCAACGCATCAACCCGACCGTGACGCGCGATCTCCAGCAGTTCACCACGCGCATCCAAACGCAAGACCCGGCGCCACTGGCGAGACGTCAACTCAGCCAACAGCAAAGCATCCTCTTCACACGCGGCCGCCAGCTCCTCATCGCTCGGCGCAGCATCAAGGCTCAACCGATCCCGAAGACCACGACTCCACACGAGCTGGCGCTTCCCCTTGAACGCTGCGGCATACTCACGAAAGAGCGCCGCCGCTTGATGGTCAGACGGATCGGCCAAGCACGCGCGGAGCAGATCGAGAGGTGTCTCGCCATCCTTAGCCCTCTTGCAATGCCCCTTAGTCATCTCCGAATCGAAACCCCAGCCCTTGGCCTCTTCCAAGCCCATCTTGGCGATGTAGTCCGCAGCCCTAGAGCCATCGTCAAGGCGCACGCCAAAACGCTCTGACGGGCGTTCTAAGCCCGATCTGACGCACGCATTGGCCCAATGGACGTACAGCGACGACTCGACCGATGGAAGATCACCGATCGGCTCAGAGAGAAAGAGCAGGATATGGAAGTGCGGATGCCAGCCGTGAGAAAACGCGCGGAGCCGTCCGTGAGTGACTTCCCATGCTCGCACTTGGCCAACACGCCCCAGGTCACGGAACAGATGCACAACACCCCGACACCCGAGAAATTGCTTGAGCGCTTGCTGCTCGGAAGTCAGCAGACCCACCAGCGGATCAAACCAACTATGCGGGTGCGTCAGCGTGAGCAGGTAGACATGCAGCCCCTGGCGCTCGGCCTCAGCCATTGCAGCTTGAAGCTCAACGCGCCGCCGCTCGGTGATCTTCGCCATGCAGACGGGACAGGCCCAAACGCTAGCGCAGGTCTGAAGACCACCGTAATGCGCCGATTTATGCGCCGGAGAGTGGTAGACCTGAACCTTACGATCAGCGCGAAAGGGAACGCGCAGGCAGTTGGCCGTCCGCGTCTTAGGGAGCAGTTCACGAGCTACCGCCTGAAGAGCGAAACGCTCAAGGCGAACCTCAGCAGGATCACGAACAACAACAAGCGCCGAGCCTGATTGCCGAACCTGGACAAACTCGCCGGTTTCCCGGTCAAAAGGCCCTAAGTCGTTGTTCTGGCTAAGGGCGGCGTGAGATTTCGCATTATTACCAAGGGGACCCCCTGAACCCCCCGTTTCGGACCGTCCAACGGCCTCAGCTGGCATCGGTCCAACCCTCCCGCAAACAGACCCCCGCACCCCCTGGCGGGCTGGCTGTCTCGGTCAGGTTGAAGCGCTCGAATCTTCGACTGATATACTGAACTTGCACGACCTATACCCTCGTGTGAACACAAAGGCCGATCCCCACAGCCGCCAAGCATCAGGGGACCGGCCTTTCCTTTGTACGCCTGTTGACGATACAGCGTCAAGCAACCCGTTTGCGTTCAGAGTTGGGCACATCAGCACGCGAAAAATCACCCTTGACGAAACCCCAGTAATCGCCGATCTGCTTAACCATCCTGAGGCCAACCGACTTATAAGCTAATCGCCCCTCGTCAGGCATCCACTGCTTAGGATCTCCAAACAATCTAGTGATCTTGGTCCAAGTCGAACGAGAAACCGTCAACCTGACAACACGCCACCCAAAAAGACGACCCAAAACGACAGCACCAACAAGCTGATAAAGGTCCGGGAATTGACCACGAAAATCTTTAGCAACATCATCAATTCTCTTATAAAGCTCTTCATCATTCATTACAAAAACCCTCATCAGAAAAGGCGCAGGACGAGCACCTTGGAGCAAGCCACCTGCCGAGCTTGACAGCGCCGCGCACGCATGTCGTCGGTACGCGCCGACGGGATGTGCAGAACGAGAGAGAGCAAATCCCGTCGCGCTGTCAGTGTGACATGCGTGCTGTCG
>PWVY01000294.1 GCA_003561665.1 Thermoplasmata archaeon | reverse complement strand
CAGGTCCGTTGAGTATGTCGTCGATCATCTCATCAACGCTGTCTTTGAGACCAGCGACAATCTCGCGATGCTGCGACTTGCTCTTAGTGTAGGTGACAGAGCCGTTGTCGTGGATGACCACATTCTTGTATCCGCTGGCTTCTGCCTCCTCTCGAATGTCGGCCTCGGTAACATCCTCGAAGTACGCCGCCGGCAGGGTCACGTCCACTGTCAGGAGGCTCTCATCAACCACGACGACATCGTTTTCCTCGTCGGGAGCCGTGTCGACACCCGTCTCCTCAGGCTGTTCGGGGCCGCAAGCGGTTGCGCTGAGCAGTAGACATATCACCAGCGTAAGAGATAGCAAGATTCTCTTCATGACGGTTCTTCCTAATCAGAAACCTGAGGTAATCGGCTGAGCTGCAAGACTGAGTCTCTACTGGGCTTCCGGTTGCTCGACAGAGACGTCCTTCACTCCGACTGTAGCAAGGATGCCCCCCACCAAGGCAAGCACCATGAAGATGGCGACGAGAGTGCCACCGAGAATGGTTCCCAGGATTGATGAGACTATCAGCAGGATGCCAGGCACACGGCTCTTAGCGTTGATAGACACAGCTCCGAGCACGATAGCCGCGAACGAGAACACCATTCCTCCCCATCCAAGACCGATGATCACGCCAGCACCCTCGGCCTCGAAAGCAGCGCCAAGACCGCCGACCAATAGAGTAGTCAGCGCGGCAAGGACACCGAACACGCCGGCTATGATGGCGACAATGCCTCCTGCTTTCCTCACTGGAAGTCCCCGCATCAACGACGCAGGATGTATCGAACGCACGTACCCGTCTGGCCCGCAGGATCTACTCGACAGCGAAAAACACGCGAGTGTCGCTGAGCATCAGTGCTTCCATGATTATCGCACCGCCCTCTATCTGGTCGATGGGGACCTCATAGAGAACGTCACCAGATATGCTAGCTCCAGGGAAGGTTTCTCCTGCGTCATGAATCGGATTGGGCGATACGGCAAAGGTATCCGTGCCATCGAACGTGTTGCCGCCCGATCCATAGAACTTGTACATCATGTCCCACACGAAGTCGCCGGATTCATCACCTACGTACTTGGCTTCCAGGTCCGCGAGTACGTACCTGTTTCCCTCGGACGGCGGGTCGTTGAACTCATTTGTCGCCAGGATCAATTCATCGGCGTCAAGATTGACCTCCGTGACCTTGACTTCCCAATCGCCGATCTTGGCAGTCGTTCCAATAGGCAACGGGTTCTGCCGTGTCCCCACGGCGTCATCAGCGGTCTCTTCCTCTGCAGGCTCAGGCGCTTCCGTTTCGACCGGATCCTCTGTTACGACGTCAGCGCCACTGCCATCAGCCGGGCCACAACCCACCAGGCTGAACGCCGGGACGAGTCCCAGCATCAACACGAACACAAGCATCGAACGTCGCACGACAGCCTCCTCTCATTGGGAACTCCGCTCAACCATATAGTAAGCACACTCGGCCGAAGCCACCAAAGCAGGTGCATGCGGTCAGTTGTGTTAAGCGCATTAGCCAGGGAACTCCTATCGCACAGCAAAGAACACCCGTGTATCACGGAAGCTCAGGGATTCTTCCATGATGATCGCTCCACTGTCGATCTGGTCAGACGGGACTTCGAACAGCACATTGCCGAAGATCTCGGCACCTGGAAAGGTCTCTCCAGCATCCCTAATCGGACTAGGTATGACCGCGCCTCCGGAAGAGAATGTGTTGCCCGCCGATCCATAGAACTTGTACGACATGCTCGCCCAGAAAGTGCTTGATTCCTCGCCGACATACTTCGCCTCGAGCGTGACAAGGATGAATTGGGTGCCATCAGCTGGCGGGTCGTTGAACGGGTTCTCCGAGGCAATGACCTCGTTAGCATTCAGGTTGACTTCGGTGACCTTTACCTCCCAGTCGCCTATCCTCGCCGTGGTGCCCAGAGGAAGCGGGTTTCCTCGTGTTCCCGGTGCTGGCTCACCCTCGGTCTCTTCGACAGAGTCGAGCGTCTCGACAGGCGCAGTCTCTTCAGGATCTTCAGGAGGCTTGGGCTCCTCGACAGGCTCTGTGGCCGTCTCGTCCGCAATCTCGATCTCCTCCTCGAGCACGGACCCTAAGCCAAGCAATCCGGCGCAGCTGCACATGGAGCACAAAACCACGACTCCGACGATAGCAACGACAATCCACAAGGTGCGCTTGGACTGTGTGCTAGGTTGAGCCGCTGCTTCAGGTGGTGGCGGCGCTTCAGGTGGAGCCGGCCCGCTAGGTGGCTCCGGCTGGTGCTGCTCGCCACGATTCGCCGTCTCGTCAGCCATCTCCATACCCCCCTACTCAGCGACCTTCCTGCTAAGCAAACGCTAGTACAAGGGACTGACACACAGGCAGACGCAGGGAGCCGCCCCAAGGGGAAGGGCGGCTCCGGAGGGAGACTGGCGACATGGCTTTGCTTGCCGCCTACCGTACTCTTACCCAGTGATTAGATAGGGAGCGCCACGCGCTGCATGGGGCTGCTCACGGAAGGCTCGCACACTCGTCTGCAACTCTGCACACATGCAACGCTGCACGGCGTGCCATCTTGATTCAGGTACAAAAGTAAATCGCTTCCAAGCATTCTAGCCAGGGAGTTCCTTCACCCGACCCTCAGCTGGAGTCCGATCGACTCCGGTGATGAGAGGATCTCGGCAAGGCCGTCTTGGATGACTTGT
>PWVY01000034.1 GCA_003561665.1 Thermoplasmata archaeon | reverse complement strand
GAGGGGGCCGTCGTCGAGGTTCTGCTTGGCGTCCGTCGCCGTCGTGGACATCGTACCTCCCTGGGGCTTCCCCTCGTAAGAACATTGCGGGCAAGCCTTGGGGGTGCGCGCACACGGTAGTAGGTTACGACCGTGAGCCCTTCGACCCGATCGAATGCTTCTTGTTTGATGTGACGACGGCCTCTCTCCGTTCGAGTGCGATGCCGGCGATGAGCAAATCGATGCCACCGATCCGTTCCCCTTTCGTGATCAACCGAGCCAACGTCCATCCGGCCCTCATCGCGGAGGAAGGGTCCAGACCGACGGGAGGGTAGCTCTCCAACGTTTCCTCGACGGCAGTCCTTTCTCGGATCGGTTTCGTCGAGCGCTCGATGCCTTCCGATAGCTCGTCGTAGACGAGTGAAGGCACATGAAGCGGATCTGGCCCTTCTTCAAGCTCGTCTAGCAGGGCCAAGGCCCGAGGGTCTTCCTGCATGATGTCGACGAGAAACCGGGTCCAACCTTGGTTCAGGAAGACCCATAACCATCTCACGCCGGGGGGCAAAAGCTTCAGGACCTATCGAGACACCCTCGAAACGCCTATCCCTACCGTCCAAACTGGTCGATGCGTGTTCGCGTTCCGTCCCGTCTTCTGGTCGAGGACCCTCGACGGTCTCGAACAGGTCAGCGCGGGCAAACACATGCTCGGGATCATCCCCCAGAGCGCGCACTGTTACCGCGTCGGGTCCACCCTCATCGATGCCGGGCCCCCGCATCAAGCCTCCCACATCGTCGATCATTTCGGGGACACCATCGAGCACGTGATCCTCACCCACCACCACGAAGACCACGTCGGAGCCGCTTGGCACTTTCAAGCCCAAGGCGCGCGCGTCTACGCCCCCAAGAAGAGCAAGCCCCTGCTCGAAGACCCGCCAGGGATCATGCCCTACCAAGAAAGGCTCTGGGGGAACCCCCGCCCCGTGGAGGCTGAACCTGTCGGGGATCAGGTCAAAACGCCGGATGTCACCCTGGACGTCGTCCCCGCGCCCGGGCACAGCAAGGATCACGTCGCCTACCTCGAGGCGGATCGAGGGTGGCTTTTCACCGGCGATGCCTACCTCGGCGCCCGAGACATCCTACGCTCCTGCGAACGACTAGGCCCCCTCATCGCCTCCCTGGAAACCCTCCAACGCCTCGACGCCAACAAAATCTATCCCGGGCACGGAAGCACCCAAGAGACCCCCCAACGCGCCATCCAAGAAACGCTGGACCACTACGAGGCCCGCCTTGAAGAAACCAAGCGCTTGCGCGACGAGCACACCACGCCTCGCACGCTCCGAAAGCACATGCTAGGACGCGAACCCCCCATCCGGTACGTGACCCGCGGCGACTTCAGCAAACAACACTTCGCCAACGAACTGCTCCACGTGCTCAAGGAACGAACCTAACCCCTCAGGCCACGTGCTTCAAGCGATCAACAAACGACGCTCGCCGCCATATCACGCGCTTCCTGATACGCCGTCTCTCCGAACATGCCCGCCGCCGTGATACCGTACCCAACCACGACCACGAACGCATCGCACGCCCCAGGCGTGAACAAGATCGTTTGGCCCTCCGCGCCGTCTTTCTGGAAGTCGTACACCTCCGCGCTCGTGTCCATGCCCAAGTTCGTCAACGTTAGACTGGTCTCGTCCACCTTCGTCAACGTGATGCCCCGCTCTTGCTCCACCTGCTCAAGCGCCATCGGCAACAACTGAGACTCATCGAACAACGGCACGCTTGGAGCGCTCGCCACGATCACGCCCGTCGTGCCCAAGCTCCCATCCGGCTCGTACTCCTTCGTGACGATCTCCACGAACCCAAACGCCATCTCGTCACGATCCTCGCTCGTCATGCTCCACCCCTGAGCCTCCGGATCAGGCAACTCTGCCGCATCCACATCGCCCAAGCATCCCGCAACCAACGGGACAACCAGCACGACCATGACCAGGCTCAATCGACGCATCACCCCAACGACCTGCTCCCACCGCTTATGCGTTACGGCATCGCACCTTCCAAACCCAACACACACGCCCACCCCCCTCCCGGAGCCCTCAAAAACACGCCCCCTCATGCCCCCACCGGATGGACCACGACATCCTCATCATCGGCGCCGGCGCCCTTGGCGCCTCCACCGCCTGGCACCTCGCACGCAACACCCAACGCGACATCCACATCATCGACCAACACCAACCCCCCCAAGGCACCACCACGAAAGGAGCAGGCCTCCTCACACCCCTCCTCCAAAACCCCCACGACGTCCACCTCACCCAACGAAGCCTCCACCACTACCAAACCCTCCACCAACAACACCCCACCTTCACCCTCCACCAAACCGGCGGCATCCTCATCACCAACCCCCAACAAGCCCCCCACATCAACCGCCTCGAACGCATGTGGAACGCCAACAACATCCCCACCCAACGCACCACGCCCGAACACGCCCAAACCCTCCCCAACCATCAACACCTCCACCTCGAACCCGACGAAACCATCCACGTAAGCCCCAACGACGCCTGGGCCAACACCACTCAAGCCACCACCGCCCTCCTCGACCAAGCCCAACACCACGGAGCCACCCTCCAACAAGCACGCATCCAACACGTCAACCACCAAGGCGCCCACCCCCACCAAGGACCCCCCATCACCGCCGAAACCACCATCCTCGCCACCGGCGCCCACACCCCCCACCTCCTCCAAG
>PWVY01000056.1 GCA_003561665.1 Thermoplasmata archaeon | reverse complement strand
CCTGGCCCCCCGCAGCTACCAGAAAGAAGTCATCGAAGCGCTCCACGAAGCACGCATCGCACACATCGAAGAGTACACAACGGACCCCGAGGAGGAAACCCTCGATATCGGGGACCCGTTGCCTGAAGGATCCAACGCTAGTCACCTATTGGTGCGAATCCGAGGCATCCTTCACACGCTTGATATCGGAGACCAGGAGCCCACACGGCGTTACTCCCAGCAGGAGGTTCGGAACCGTATCACAAGCGAGCTGGACACCATCGAGGAGGATCTCGAGGAGGTCCAGGGAAGGATCACGGAGGCCAAACGGGTCCGTGATGAGCAACGCGCTCGCGTTGAACAGCTCGAACCGTTCTCCGATTTACCGCTTAACCTTGACGATTACCATGGGTATGAGAGTCTTGAGGTGTTCGTAGGGGAGGCCCCTGAGAACCTCGAACCCGAACTTTCCCGGGAGATTTCCCGGTTCGAGTACTTCCACAGCGAGCAAGGGCATGCCGTGTTCGTCGCGGACGACGAAGCCCAGAAAGCTGAGGAGATCCTGACCGGGTCCGGGTTCTCGTTCGTCGAGCCTCCGGATGGTGAAGGATCCGTCGACGATGCTTTGGCGAACGCGAAACGCTCCTTGGAGGAGGCAAAGCGACGCCTTGAACAAGGCGAAGCTGCAAAGCTTAACCTGGCAAGAGAGCACAAGGACCTGCTTGTTTGTGCCGAGGAAGATCTTTCCATCACCGTAGAGAAGGCGGAGGCGCCCCTAGACTTCGCATCGACCGAGCGGACCTTCATCGTGGACGCCTGGGTCCCCACCGATGAGGTGGATCGTGTTCGAAGCCTCGTTGACAAGGCAGGGAAAGGACGCGTCCACATCGAGAAGCTCGACGAGGGCGACCGTGAAGGTCACCGGGAGAAGGAACCTCCCACGCGTTACGAGCATGGTTCATCGATCCAACCGTTCTCGTTCCTTACCGACACGTTCGGGACGCCTCGTTACGGCGAGGTGGATCCGACCGTCATCCTTGCCCTCGTGTTCCCCTTGTTCCTTGGCTTCATCATCGGGGACCTGGGGTACGGGATCCTCATGGTGGGTCTGGGCTTGCTCTTGTACCGGCGGTTCAAGTCCGAGAGCGAGGCCATCGGTTCGCTGGGTTTCGCCCTGATTTTCGCTGGGTTCTGGGCGGCGTTGTTCGGTGGCGTCGTGTTCCGTGATTTCCTCGGCATCCCCTTCTACGCGGGCGCATCAGCGCCTAGCTGGGAGACCCTAGGCGTCATCGAGGGCCTTGGCGATCCGATCATCTCGAAGCTGACGGATGACGCGGCTGGGGCTCCGTACTGGGGTGTCCCGGAGATGTTAGCTCTCTCTGTTCTCGCAGCGTTCGTTCACTTGTTCATCGGATTCTCGTTCGCTTTCGCGAACCACCTTGGCCACGACAAGAAACACGCCATCGCTCAGATCGGTTGGATGGTGGTCCTTGTCGGGTTCTTGTTCCTTATCGCTGCCGAAGGGCCCACGAACACCGTGTCCGCGTGGCTTCTTTCCCTGGCCGGGGATCCAGCATCGAGCACGGCGCTTATCGTCGTCGGTGTGGGGTTAGGCGTTCTCTTGGTCACAGAAGGCGTGTTCGGGTTGATGGAGAGCGTGAGCTTGCTTGCGCACGTCATCTCGTACACGCGTCTTGCCGCTGTCGCGGTGGCGAAGGCCGGTATCCTCATCGCGTTCACGGACATCCTCATCGTGGATATGGCGATGGCGGAAGGGACCGGCGTCGTCATGGGTGCGATCCTGTTCGTGGTCGGTCTGGTGTTCTTCACGATCATCCAAGTGCTGATGTTCACCCTGGGCTTGTTGTCCGGCGGTATTCAGAGCATCCGCTTGAACTACGTCGAGTTCTTCTTGAAATTCTTCGAAGGCGGCGGAGAACGGTTCCGTCCCTTCGGTCGAACCCGTCGGTTTACGACGGAAACAGACGAAACAACCGAGGTGCAATCATAACATGGCAGCAGCAGGACTAGTTGGTATTGGTATTGGGCTCGCGATCGCGTTCACCGGTCTTGCGACCGGTTGGGCTATGCGGGACATCGGTTCCGCGGCGATCGGTGCAACGGCCGAGAACGAGGAGATGTTCGGTCGCGCGCTCGTGTTCTTCGTTATCCCCGAGACGATCGTGCTGTTCGGTTTCGTTATCGCCTTCCTCTTGCTCGGTGAGATCGAAGCCGTGGCGGAGATGGCGGCCCAAGCGGCGAACGGAGAGAGCCCGTAGAACAGGAGAGAATCCATGGGTCTTGACCAGGTCATCGAGGAGGTCCTCGAAGAGGGCCGCAAAGAAGCCGAGCAGATCGTGCAAGAAGCACGTGACGAAGCCAGCGCGATCGTCACTGACGCTCAGCAGACAGCTGATCAGGAGCACGAGCAGCGGATCGAGGAAGCTCGTGAGATGGCTGCCAGCGAGAAGCGGCGGATCTTGGCTAGCGCGGAGTTGCAAGCCAAGAAAGCCCGCCTCGATGCTGAAGCGGACATCCTTGCCTCGGTGCGTAGCCGGGTGGAGAACCGCCTGGAGAATCTGCCCCAGAGCGAGCGGCATGATCTCGTTCGAGCGCTTCTGGAGGAAAGCGGAGCAGACGCCTTCGGGGAGGGTGCGAAAGCCTGGGCCCCGAAGCAAGACCGTGATGTTCTTGAGGAGTATGGCTTCTCGTACGAGGGCTCGATCGATGCTCTCGGCGG
>PWVY01000191.1 GCA_003561665.1 Thermoplasmata archaeon | reverse complement strand
GGTTGCGCGTGCGTATGAGGGGTTCAAGGGTCATGATGCGGCGTGGATCCGGAGCGAGATGGATGCGTTCGCGCGGGATCGTTTGCCTGCTTGGGCTCGTTCAGACATCGTGGACCAGTTGCGTCATCATGTGGATCGTGGGGATCACGTTGTGATCCTGTCGACGGGCCCGCATGGGTTGATTTGGCCGTTTCGGGATGCTTTGGGGTTGGATGTGGAGGTGGTGGCGTGTCGTTTGCAGGAGGAGAATGGGTTGTTGACGGGGCGTGTGGAGGGTCCTCTGGATGGGGCGGATAAGGCGATCCGGTTACAGGCGGTGTCGAAGCGGGGGGGGTTCTCGTTGGATGATGCGTGGGCGTATGGGGATCACGAGGATGATGCTGCGGTGTTGTCGCGCGTGGGGAACCCGTTCGTTGTGCATCCGACGGATCGGATGCGTCGCATCGCTCGACGGCGGGGTTGGCCAATCGTGCAGGATGGCTGAGGAGTGGTTCGGGCGAGGGGCGTGGCTGGTGGGTTGTGGGCTCGATCAAAAACAGGGTGGCCCCGCTCATTCCTCATCTACGAGACAACCGACCCGAGGAGGTATTTATACTTTCCTGTTGGGTAGGAGGGTGCCTCGCTGTGGGGATCAGCATCGATGGAGAAAGGAGCGGCTCCGACGGGGGGACACCGTTCAATCCTACTCTACGAGACAACCGACCCCAGGAACTATTTAATCGTTACCTTCGAGGTGGTCAGGAGCGGCCGCTACGGCGTAGAATCGATGGAGAAAGGAGCGGTCAAGACGGGGGGCGACCGTTCAATCCTACTCTACGAGACAACCGCCCCCACACCCTATTTATAGTTTAGCTTTCGCTGGGTTTGGGGTTCGATCATCCCCGCGTCATCCTCTCCGAACGCGGGCAACGGTCGCTCCTATCGCGAGGAGCGCAGTGAGAGCGGGGAGGCCGGGCCCCGGCATGAAGAGGGACTTTTCCACGTTGAGGGTTAGCGAGGCTTCGTTGCCCTCCCGCGTAGGTTGTGGGATCTGGTGGTCGGCGTCGACGATGACGGTAACGTTGAGGGGGCCTTCGGGTGCATCCATGGCGTCGCTGGTGACGGTTTCCTCAGCGTCAGCGTCTAGGGCTCGAAGGGTGTGCGTGCTCAGGGTCTCGTTCTCAACGAGGAAGGTGACGTCGAAGCTACCGGCGGCCGCGCCTTGGTTCGTGATGTGCGCGGTGAACGTGATGTTGTCCCCGGGCACAGGGTTGGCGGGATCGCTGGTGAGGTCTGTGACGACGAGGTGTGGGACGTTGGTGTCTACGGTCACGTTTCGGGTGATCTGGTTGTTGGTCTCGTCGACCTCGTCGATGTCGCCTCGGATGTCGACGATGACTGCGAGTTCTTCGGCTGGACGGGTCACGTGCCATGTTTGTTCGATGTTCGCTGTGGAGCGAGGGGGCATATCGTCAAGGGTGGTTTCGTCGACGGTGTTGCCGTCGACTTGGAGGGCGACTTGGAAGGCTCCTGTCCCTTGGGTTCCTTGGTTCTCGATGGTCGTGTTCACGATGACGGTGTCACCCAATCGAGGGTTGGTGGGGTTGAGTTCAAGGTTCGTGGGGGCCAGGTTGGGGCCTATCGCGAAGGGTAGGTTGGTGGTGGCGAGGGGTTCGTCTTGGTCGAGGTCGTCTGTTGTTCCGACCTGGATGGTGAGGGTGTGGGCTCCTTCGTTGGCGGTCCACTGGTGACTGGTGGCGGTTTGGGTTTGGCCGGGGTCGATCGTGGAGATGAAGCTCTCGCTTAGGGGAGCATTGTTGACGGTGAAGCGGACGGTCAGGTCCTCCGCGGGGAGGTCGCCCTCGTTCGAGACGGCCACGTCGAACGTGACGGGGTCGCCGGGGTCGATGTCGATGGGGGAGAGCGAGGGGTTTGTGAGCGTGATGATGGGGGGCTTGGGGTCGACGGTGAGGGGGAGGGTTGCGCGGTTGTTCTCGGTGCTTGCTTCGTTGATGTTCTCGTCAGGGTCGGCTTCGATGTGGAAGGTGTGTTCTCCGGTGATGGCGGTCCATTCGCCGAGGGTGACGGTTTCGGTGCCGCCGGTGGGGAGGGCGTCGATGAGGATGTCATCGATGATGTCGTCTTCGTGGTAGAGGGCGATGTTGATCGGATCGTGGATTGCGCTTCCGTGGTTCTCGATGGTTGCTTCGAACTGGACGGTGTCTTCGGAGATGGGGTCCTCGGGGATGGGTTGGATGCTGGATACTTCGAGGTTGGGCCCGACGGTGAGGTTGTACGTCATGGTTCGGCCGGGTTCTTGAGCGGACGTGGTTTGGTGCGTGTCGTCGGCGGTGACGGTGAGGGTGTGGATGCCGATTTCGGGCGTGATCTCCCAGAGGAGGTTGGGCGCATCGCCGGGATCGATGGGGTCGGTTTCCTTCGGGTGGGCTTGGTCTCCGATGGTGAGGTTCGTGATGGTTTCGGGGGTGGGCGCGTTCCCGGTGTTGGTGAGGGTGGCTTGCACAGCGATGCGTTCGCCTGGGGAGGCGGGGTTGGGGAGGGCTTGGATGTCGGATACGATGACGCGGGGGTTGGCGTCGTGGGCGGTGATGTTGAGCGTGGCTTGGTTGTTGTCGGCTCGTGCTTCTTGGAAGTCGCTCTCGATGAGGAGGGTGAGCGTCGTCTGACCGGGTTCGGCGGTCCATTGGAAGGTGATGGGGTGCTCGTCGCCGGGTTGGAGGTTGTTGG
>PWVY01000257.1 GCA_003561665.1 Thermoplasmata archaeon | reverse complement strand
TGGTGAGGAACGAGGGGTCGTTGAGGATGCGTTCGCGTCGTTGTTCTCGTTGGGCGAGCAGTTTCTCCCGGCGTGGATTGAACGCTCGGTGGAGTTCGCTGACGAAGCTCAACGCCTCATCTGTGAGGATTTCATCAAACCTTTCGCGTAGCGGGCCTTCGACCTGTAGAGATTCCGTCACAGCCATCGTACATCACAACACAACCACGGCGACTGAGGCTCCCATTGTGCGCTCGACGCCATGCTACCCCATGTGAGTTGATGACACTGTATAATGGTTGCGTCCAACTGACATGAGAAAGTTACTCATAGCTCACAATTCAGTGATTTTGAGTGTGAGGTCTACATCTCAAAAGGTCTAGGTCTGGATGAGAGTATGGAGAAGAGGAGAGACCGGGAGCCCGTAAGCTCCCGGTAGGGAGGGACGAGAGGTCGCGAGGACCTGTTCTACATGCCGGGCATCGGGGGCATGTCGCCGCCGTCGTCGCTGTCTCCGAAGCCCTTGGCAGCGATCACGTCGTCGATGCGGAGGATCATCGTTCCGACCTCCGTGGCGGAGTGGATCGCTTGCGTCTTCACGCGCATGGGCTCGAGGACGTTGGCCTCGCGAGCGTCGGTGACTTCACCGGTGAAGACATCGAGACCGAACGTTTTGTTCCCGTTCTCGTGGGCGCTTCGGAGGTCCACGAGGGCTTGGATAGCGTCGAGGCCCGCGTTCTCGGCGAGCGTGCGGGGGATGACCTCGAGGGCTTCCGCGAACGATTCGACGGCCAGTTGCTCGCGGCCGCCGACCGTGTTGGCGTACTCGCGAAGGCGCAGAGCAAGCTGGACCTCGGGGGCGCCGCCGCCGGCGACGATCTTGCCGTCTTCGAGGGCGACACCGACGACGCGGGTAGCGTCTTCAAGGCTGCGCTCGATCTCGTCGATCACGTGCTCGGTTCCACCGCGGAGGAGCAGGCTGACGCTCTTGGAGTCGCTGGCGCCGGTGACGAACGTGAACGTGTCGTCGCCGACGAGGCGCTCTTCGACGATCTCGGCGGTACCAAGGTCCGCTTCGTCGAGGTCGTTGAGGTTGGAGACGATGCGGGCGCCGGTGGCGCGCTCGAGTTTCTCCATGTCGGATTTCTTGGCTCGTCGGACGGCGTAGATGCCCTTCTTCGCGAGGAAGTGCTGGGCAAGGTCGTCGATGCCTTTCTGGCAGAAGACGACGTTCGCGCCGGTGTCCGCGATCGTGTCGACCATCTGGCGCAGCTGGTTCTCTTCCTCTTCGAGGAAGCTTTCCAGTTGGCTGGGGTCGGTGATCTGAATCTGGGCGTCGACCTCAGTCTTCTGGACCTCGATGGCCGTGTTGACGAGGGCGACGTTCGCGTCCTCGACGCTGGTAGGCATGCCGGTGTGGACGCGTTCCTTGTTCACGATGACGCCTTCGACGATCTCGGTGTCTTCGACGCTTCCGCCTTGTTGGGGCGTGAACTGGATGTGGTCTGCGTCGACGACCCACCCGTTCGGGGTCTCGTCGGCGACGGCTTTGACGGCTTGGACGGTGAGGTCCGACAAGAGGTCGCTGGAGGCTTCGGCCGCCTTGCCGGTCATGGCAGTGGCGGCGATGCTTCGGAGAAGCTCCTCGTCGTCGGGGCCGACGTCGATGGCGATGTCGTCGAGAATCTCGAGAGCCTTCTCGGCGGCAAGGCGGTACCCTTGCGTGATGAGCGTGGGGTGCACATCCTCGGCGAGGTCCTCAGCGCGTCGGAGGAGCTCGCCGGCGATGACGACCGCCGTGGTCGTGCCGTCGCCGCATTCTTGCTCTTGCGTTTTGGCGACCTCGACCACCATCTTGGCCGCGGGGTGCTCGATGTCGATGTCTTCCAGGATGGTGACGCCGTCGTTCGTGATGACGACGTCCCCCATGCTGTCGACGAGCATCTTGTCCATCCCCTTGGGGCCAAGGGTGGTGCGGACCGCGTCTGCGATGGCGCGAGCTGCTTGAATGTTGTTGGAGCGGGCGCCTCTTCCGCTCTCTCGCTGCGTTCCTTCTTTGAGAACGACGATGGGTTGTCCTTGCATGGTTGTCTCCTCCGTGGCCTAACGGCCCGGTTTGATGGCATCTACGATACATCTTCTATAAAAAAGCACCGGCCATGGGGGTAGGGTCCTGCACCGCAACCAGACCGAAACCCCCTAACACCCGAGCCCTCCTCCCCACCGCGTGCTCACCGAGCTCTCCTTCCGCGTCGCGGGAGAAGACAACATCCTCTGCATCTTCACCCGCATGAACCCAGAGGCCATCATCGTCATCAACCCGCTCAGAACCGATGAAGAAGCCCGCATCCAGCATGCCCTCTACACCCTCCACACCGACCCGGCCGAGGCCCGATCCCTCGTCGAACGCCACTTCGAGAAAGAATACGGAGCCTACGACATCATCGCTGAACGCGACGAAGCCCTCACCGTGAAAGTCCCCTTCCGCCTCCCACGCATCGGCGACCGAGACGATCCCCTCCACATCGCGCTTGAAACCCTAGGTCCTGACGCGTTCTTCCTCCCCCTCACCATCAAAGATGGCTACATCCACTGCCCCCTCGTCTCCCCAAGCAGCCAAGGCACCCGCACCTTCATCGATCTGACCAAACGCATCAACGAACACCTCCAACCCGACGCCTTCGACATCCTCCACGTCGGCCCCTGGAACGCCACCCCCAGCAAACGCGAAGACCTCGGCCTTACCGACCGCCAAGAAGA
>PWVY01000203.1 GCA_003561665.1 Thermoplasmata archaeon | reverse complement strand
CCCCCGCTTTGAACCCACCCCATCGTCACGTTCCCACGCGCACCCGGCGGCGGCATCAACACGCCCGCCTCGTCCGACGCATCGAACCGCAACGCATCCTCCATCAACATCGCCCCGTTCACCCGATACCACTCCTCCAAATTCCCACGCTCCATCTCAGGCACCTCGAACACCTCATCCTCCTCCACGTCCCAAAGGGCCTCGTGAACGTACGCTGCTCCATCCTTGGACAGAGACCAATCCCAGAAGAACGAGCACGCGAACGAACGCTCAATCCGCTCCGAGGGATTGCTCATGTTCACCACCCAGAAATCGCACGACCCCTCATCCTGGTACCGATCCACGCCCAACCAATCCGACATCACCTCCATCGTCATCAACCCGGGCCCCAGCGAACCCCCCGCGAAGCCCGCCACGGCCGCCAACCCTCCAAGCGCCGCAACAACCCCCAGGATCCCTACCGTTGCCTTCCCTACCAAGCCACATCACCTCCTCGAAAACCACGGCCCACGCTGCAACGCGCAAAGCGGCCGAACACGACGCATCCTCATGATCCCCTCCAAACCCCACCTTTTCGAAGGATTTTCGTTACCGGCAAAACCGCGACCGGTGCAAGCGGCAAATTGCGCCCACGAAGCACCTAACAACCCAGGCCAAGTCCCGGGCAAGAGGTTCGTTCCATGAGGTGGGACGGTTCAAGCCTCGACCCAAAGGCCCCGCGCCAGCGGCGGTCCCAGCCCTCCACGCACCCCGTTAAGGGCTAGGGCCGCCCGGCACGGACCCCACAAGAGGGGAAGACTTCCGGTGATGCAACCAAGTCGTTGCTATGCGGTGCAAAACGTTTCGAAGCCTCATCAAGAACCTTTTACCATGCCTAGGAATGAGCCTGTTCACGATGCGACGAACCATCACGCTCCTCGTAGCACTCACGATGCTGACCATGGGCTTCGCAGCCGTGCCCAGCATAGCACAGCAACCGGATGACCCAGGAGACTCCGGGCAAAACGGACCCCCTGACGATCGCCCACAGGAGCGAATGAGCCCTGAGGAACGACAAGCCTGGGCCCAAGAGAAACGCGAACAAGCCATGGACAGGGCCCAACAAGCCGGCCTCTTTGGCCACCTCAACTACGAGGACGGCCACATCGATGGCACGTTCATCGACAGCAACCTCGACGAAGACGCCGGCACCATCACGGATCACGCCGTCGTGCGCGATGAGGCGCACACGGTGCTCACAAGCGTCGAGATCGCAGCGACCGTGGACGGCGACGCCACGCTTCGGCCCGCCACGCTCTCGCTGCCCTTCGAGGACGGGGAGCTACGCATCAACGACAACCCCACCGCGCTCGTCCAATACCGATCCACCGCAAGCGTGGACGTCACGTTGACGCTCGATGACGCGTACAGCGTTACTGTGGACGAGAACGCCACGAAGGCCAAGATCGCGGGGCCTGTGAACGGGACGATCCTCCTTGCCGGAAGCGGGAACCTCTCCGCCAACGGCGACACCGTGACCGCGAGCCTCGACGAGGCAGGGAACGTGATCTTCCAGTTGCGCCCCGACGAGCCCGGTCAACAGGTCAGCCAAGCCGCGCTCGAACACGCTGCCAGCGAAGACCGCCTCGGCGGCGAGCTGCGCGTCAGCGGCGCCGCAGGCGAACCCGTCGATCAAGACACGCCCGTGGACGTGGACATGCGTGCTCAATACGCCAACGAAGGGCAAGTCATCGTGGAAACCGACGGAGACCACGACGACGGGCGCGTGCTCCACATCACCGTGACCAAAGACAACCTCCCCGTCGACAACGCAGCCGACGTGGCCCCCAAGATCGACCGCCAGAACGTGGTCAAGGTTAACACGATCGATGAGGTCATCAACGCCACCAGCGATGAGGCCCGCGCCCACGTGGCCGTGCATGCGACCCTCGTGGAAGTGACGATCTGGATGCCCGATTTCAGCCTGCACAGCGTGAACATCCAAGACGCCACGCAAACCATCCCCGACATCCCACGAGCCCTCGATTCGCCCAACCCCACCGGGCTGGGCATAAGCCTCGCCGAGCAAGCCCAACAACGAACCCTCCAGCAAGCCACCCAATGGCAAGACATGAGCATGGACGCGCAAACCCAAGCCACGCTCCAAGCCCAACAAGCCGGGCTCTTCGGGCAAGCCACGTTCGAAACCGCCACCGGCACGATGCAAGGAACGAACGTGCAAGCCACCATCGACGCCAACGCCGGCACCATCGAGAACTACCGCGCCATCGACGGCGCCAGCACCCTCTTCGAGCAAGTACGCCCCAGCCAGTTCACACCCAGCGAAGACATCCAAGCGATGGGCCCCGCCGTGGCCGTGCTTGGCGAAGAAGTCGCCATGATCGCGCACGATACGCCCAACGGGCAACTCGAGATCCGCGCCGGCGACGAAGGCACGCACGTGGAACTCGACATCGATCCCGGCGCCACCGTAGACCGCGTCAACGACCGCATGATCGCCGTGACCACGCCCGCCGACGTCGAGGTGCACCTCGCGCTCGTCGCCGGCGACGGGGACCTGATCGTGGAAGGCGACACCATCATCGCGAACCTCGGCGCCAACGCCGCCGCGCACGCTATCGCAACCCCCAGCGCGGACGTTCCCGGTCAAGCCAACCTCGACGAACGCCTCCATGCCGCCACCAACGGCGACCTCGGCGCCGAGGCCAGCATCACGGCCGTGGACGGCACGCCCGTGATGG
>PWVY01000182.1 GCA_003561665.1 Thermoplasmata archaeon | reverse complement strand
CAGAGGGGATGCACGCGCGTGGAGGCAAGCCATGACGACCGGCTTGATCCGTGATCGTCATGGAGGATGCAAACGAGGGGAGGGGTGAGGAGAGAGCGATGACTCCCAGCGTCACCCTACGCAGTCTGCAGCGTCCAGCACGGTGGCCAGCGTTGGCTGTGCGGGCTGGAAGCAGGTTTCCTTGCTTGCCGGTTTGATCCGGTCGTGAAGGGGCAGATGGCTGCCACGCGTGGCGTACTCGAAGATGCCGCAGCGGGGGCATCGGTACGCGTCTTTCGCGTTCGTGGGGTTCCATTGGTGCACCCGCGGGACGTCCGCGCCGCACCCGGGGCAGGACCCGTTCGTGTTCGTCAAGCCGCCGTGGATGAGTCCATCGTACGTCATCGCTCTCACATCGTTGGGGAGACTCGGGTAGGTAAGAAGCTCTCAGGTCGGGTCATCGAAACTACTCGCGGCCCCCTTAGGGACCCGGTCAAGCTACGCCTCCACACGGGCCCTAACAGCCACCTAGGGGCCTTGGGTCGGTACGCTACAGGCCTTCCTACGTTAAGGTCGCTCCTTCCATGCCCCAACCGCGCGAATGAGGCTTTGGTGTTCACGTGAAGGCGTCCGCGTCAAGCATGGTGCTGATGCGCTCTTCGATGAGTTCGGCGGGGGCATCGGGGATGCTCATCAGCGTCGTCGTTCCCACGACGCCTTCACCGCTTCGCTTCGAGGAGAGCAGGCCTAGCGCGTCGAGGTCTTGGATGTACGTCCAGAACTGCGTGTGGCCGCGAGCGTCCTTGTTGAACTCTTCGCAGGCGGCTTCGTAAGCGCTTTTCACGTCCCCCGTGGTCGCGTAGGCGCCGCCGCGTTTGAGCACGCGTGCGAGCGCGAGGAGAAGGAGGGCGCGTTGTTCATCGACCTCGGTGAGGCGTTCGTCGATGAGGACGGGGTGGATGTGGGCTTTGGCGGCGCGCACGTGCTCGGGGCGCATCTTCTCGCTGGCGTTCTCGTCGGCTGCTTGCCCGGCTTTGTGAAGGATCTCAAGCGCGAAGCGCGCGTCGCCTTCTTCGGCGGCGATGTCTGCGCAGAGTTCCACGACGCCGTCGTTGACGGTGTTCTGGCGGAAGGCGAGGTTGATGCGTTGTTCGAGGATGCTGGCAAGCTCGTTCGCGTTGTAGGGTTCAAGGCGTAGGGTGTTGGTTTGTTTGAACGTGGATCGGGTGCCTTGGTCCATGTGGATGCGGACGTCTTCTTGGCTGACGAGGATCAAGGATGCGCTGTAGGGTGCGATGGAGCCTTCTTCGTTGAACCGGGTCAGGTGGTAGATCAGGTCGCTGTCGTCGCGTTTGAGGAGCACGTCGACTTCGTCGAGGATGATGAGGAGGTGCGTTTTGCGGCGTTTGAGTTGCTTGGTGAGTTGTTCAAGCATCTCGGTGGTGGAGAAGCCTCGGTCGGGGAAGGCGGGGTCGAAGTGGTTGACGATTTGGAGGAGCGCGGAGGGGGTGGTGCTGTGGCGTCTGCAGTTGACGTGGATGGTTTCAAGGTCGATGTCGCGGTCGTTGGCGGCGCGTCGGAATTCGGGTGCGAACCGTTTGGTGAGGACGGTTTTGCCGCTGCCGACGGGTCCGCGTACGAGCATGGTTTGGGGGCTGCCTTCGGTGAGGATCGATCGCATGCTGAGGCTGAGTTGTTTGAACTCGTCCTCACGGTGGGGAAGCTCGTCGGGGACGTAGTCGAAGTTGAGTTTCGACTCGTCTTTGAACACGGATGGGCCCCGGAGGGCTTCCTCGATGACGTCCCGCATCAGGCTAGGAGTAGGGACCCGAAAGTATAGGCTTTGCCCGGGGGGAGCGGCCGTTGGTGGGGCGGGCGGTGGGGCTCTAGGCCTGTAGGCTGGGTACGCGGTTCCCGGTTTCTTGGTAGAAGCAGGTGCCGCAGAGGAAGGATTTGGGTTGGTTGGCCATCAAGTACCAGACGCCCGACACAGGTTTCGCATCGCCGCACGACGCGCACTCGCGGGTTTCCATCAAGGGGGCCTCGATGCGTGATGGGTTCGGGTGTAATTAACGGTTTGCGAAGGCGCAACCATTGGTGCGCATCGAGGGTTTGCTTCCCCTGCATCCCTTGGAGGAGCGTGTTGGTTGTTTGGTGCGCACGGTCATCGTTTGGGGCTGGTGTCGGTTTGCGGGGCTTTTCGGGGGTCGATGCGGGGGGAAACTCACCGCTTCTTGCGAAACGGTTATAAGCGGGGATAAGTACAGGGTGAACCATCTGTGGCCTTGCGCTTCGCGCGGGGTCCAACCCGCGGAGAGGAACCTTGTGATTCACATCGGCCCATCCGGCGTCCCCTTGTCCTGCAAGGGGCGCACACTCAAAGACGGCGTCGAGTTCACGCACGAACTCGGCCTTGACGCGATGGAGATCCAGTTCTCCCGAGGCATCCGGATCGAGGAAGAGTACGCTGAAGAGGTCGGCGAACGAGCCAAGGAGCTCGATGTGCAACTTAGCGTGCACAGCCCCTACTACACGAACCTTGGCTCGGACAGCCATGAAACGATCCAGAGCAGCATCGACAAGATCGTTATGAGCGGCCACATGGCCGACGTGATGGGGGCCAACGTCGTCGTCGCCCACCCCGGCTTCTACACCTCCCTGGAGAAGGAGGAGACCAAGGAGCGCATCTTCGAGAACACGGCGATGGCTCGGGACTTCTTCCGCGATTCGAACTACCAGGTCGACCTTGGCCTGGAAGTGATGGGCAAAAAGCAAACCTTCGGCACGCTGGACGAGATCGTCGAACTCTGCGAAGAGATCGGGGAGGGCGTGATCCCCGTCCTCGATTTAGCACACGTGCACGCTCGCTCCAACGGGGGCCTGAAAACGATCGAGGACTACGAAGAGGTCTTCGAGAAACTCGAACCCCTGGACCTTGACTCGTACTACTGCTACTTCACCGGCGTCAAGTACCGCAACGGGAACGAGGTCAGCCACAAACCCATCAAGAAAAGCGACATCAACTTCGACGCGTTCGGCGAGTTCCTCCTCGAAGAAGAGAAGGAGGCCACCGTCATCAGCATCTCGCCCATCGTCGAACACGACGCCGTGTACATGAAGATCCAACTGGAACGCTTGCTCAGCGACCTTGAGAAGAAAGGCACGTTCGACGAGGTCGTCGAGTCCACCATCGAAGCCTAACACGGGTGATGCCGCGTGGATCGGCTTGGCAAAACCACCGAGTACTTGCTTGAGGAAGCCCGGTCCACGCTCTCCCGCGTCGACGAGGACGCCATCGATCAACTCCTTCACGAGATCGACGAAGCCCGGCACGTCGTCATCTTCGGCAGAGGACGAAGCGGACGCGTCGCGCAAGCCTTCGCCATCCGCCTGGGCCATCTTGGGTACCGGGCCTTCTTCGTCGGCGAAACGAGCACGCCTCCCGTCCGTGAGAACGACCTCGTCCTCCTTGTCAGCGGGAGCGGCGAGACGTTCAGCGTGACCCTCACCGGGAAGATCGCCAACGACATGGACGCGCCCGTCGTCGCCATCACGGCAAGCCCCCAAAGCGAGCTTGCACGAACCAGCGACCACGTCGTCCACGTCCCCATCCAAAAGGAGACCAAAGACGCCAAGCTTGCCCCCTTGGGCACCCGGTTCGAGTTCACCGCCTCCCTCCTCTTCGATGGTATCATCGCGGAACTCATGCACCGCTTAGGCGAGGACGAGGAAAGCATGAGCCGCCGCCACGCCACGCTCGAATAACGACACGAACCCCCAAACCCTCCCGAGAACCTAGGTGACCCAAATATAGAACCATCCAAGGATTAGGGTAACCCTAATAAAGAAAGTCCATGCGGTCAGGTAACACTAACTTTACAATAAGCTTTTGTTTGTGTAACCCTAATAGGAGGCATGAATCGTGCGGGCGTTCTTGAACTGATCCGAGAGCAGAACCCCTGGTGGACAAAAGACAGCGTCCCCTTACCCGCGCAGTTCGCCCCCCGTACGATCGGTCCCACGCTGGAAGAGCACCTACAAGAGGAACGAATCACCGCGGTCTCCGGCCTACGCCGCACAGGGAAAACAACGCTCCTCCACTGGCTTATCCACCAACTCCTCCACGAGGAAGGTATCGATCCCCACCGCGTCTGTTACTTCTCCTTTGACCTAGCAGACGAGACCCCACCGCGCCGTATCGTCACCCTCTACGAGGAAGACATCCTCGCCACCCCGTTCTCTGATCTTGACCAACCCATCTACATCTTCCTCGACGAAGTGCAAAAAGTCGAGGACTGGGGCAACGAAGTCAAATCCATCCACGACAGAGGCTATTCCGTCAAGTTCGTCGTGACCGGATCCTCCGCGATGAACCTCACGAAAGGAGCCGGCGAGAGCCTGGCTGGACGCATCCGACTTCACCGCCTGGAGCCCTTCTCCTTCACCGAATTCCTGCGCTACAAAGGAATCCAGCCACCGACCGTCACCCTAACCGAGCCCAGCTACCCTGAGAACGCCAAGAAGCTTCGGATCCTCTTCGCCGACTACCTGGAAAGCGGAGGCCTGCCCGAGTTCTTCGAAGAGCAAGACCGAGAACTCCTCAAGCAAACCCTGGACCTGGTTTTCTTCCGGGACATCGTCGAGATGTTCCCGGTGAAACGGGTCGACGTCCTCAAAGGGCTTTTCCGGATCTTCACCGAGCACTCAGGCCAACGCGTCAACTACACCAAGCACGCCCGAGACCTCGACACGGACTACCAAACCGTGAAGGCCTACATCCAGTACCTCGAAGACGCCTACCTCATCCACGAGAGCAAACCATACACCGGTTCAACCCGGAAGGAGCTGCGAAAACGACCCAAGGCCTACGTGACCGATCACGCCTACACCCACCTTTGGGACTGTGATCCCGGGCTTCGAGCCGAAACCGTCGCGTTCAACCACCTTCGAGGGCTCGAGGATCCCTGCTACAACCAGGACCCCGAGATTGACATTGTGCTCCCCAAGAGCAAGCTCGGGATCGAAGTAAAACACCGCGAAAACGTCTCCCCCTCCCACGCGCGACCCCTGACCGGACTACCTGAAGACTTCTTCCTCATCCTCGCCTCCAAGAACACGTTCGACACCTGGACCGTGAACGGCCGCGAGGTGACCGTGCTCCCTCTTTGGATGCTCTGCCTTGCAAGAGCAACGTAGCCCGATGCTTGCCAAGCGCTGAACCCCACCCACGTCAGAGATCCCTCCTTGAGGAAACAAGCGCTGTTCTTCGAGACCCGACAGGCCTAAAAAGCTCGCCCGGCTCCACAAGAACGTGCCCGAGCGTTTCATCGATTTGCAAACACACTCCATTCACTCCGATGGCACCTTCACACCCGAGGAGATCGTCGCCCTCGCCACGGAGAAGAACCTCGCCGCCGTCGCGCTCACCGACCACGACACCGTCGACGGCCTCCCAGCCTTCCTCCAAGCAGGCCAAGACCACGACATCGAAACCATCCCCGGCATCGAGCTTAGCACACGCACCCACGGCGAGAACATCGACATCCTCGGCTACTTCATCGACCCCCACAACGAAACCCTCCAACAAGAGACCGAAAACCTTCGCCAAGCCCGACGCGAACGCATGCCCAAGATGCTCCAACGCCTCCAAGACGAAGGCATCCACCTCACCCTCCAAGACATCGAAGAACACGCCACCGGGGACGTGCTCGGCCGACCCCACCTAGCAAAAGCCCTCCTCGAACACGACCACATCGACCAGATCCAAGACGCCTACGACGCCTACATCGGAGACCACGCCCCCGCCTACGTTCCCAAAAAACGCCTCAACCCCCCCGACGCCATCCACCTGATCCACCAAGCCGACGGCCTCGCCGTGCTCGCCCACCCCTGCTACATTCACCCCGCCCGCTTCCCCCTCATCCTCGAAACCCTCACCCAAGCCGGCCTCGATGGCATCGAAACATACTACCCCGACCACGACGCCAACCACGTCACCTTCTTCAAACAGCAAGCTCAACGCTACGACCTTGCCACCACCGGCGGCAGCGACTTCCACGGCGACAACAAACCACACATCAACCTCGGCACCGGCCGCGGCAACCTACGCGTCCCCTACGCCTGCCTCGAAGCCCTACGCAAGCGACAAGACAACTAACCCCAGCCACCCGAAGAGCCCCTAAGCCACGCTCTTGGCCATCCACTCCGCCGTGGAACGCACCGCCTCATCGCTTGAACGCTCCGCCGTCCACCCCAAATCGTTCAACGTATCCATCGCCAACCGCATCTTCTTCACATCCCCCTTCCAACCCCGACCCGCCCCGACGCCGCCCGTGTACGCGTACGTGACATCCTCCAACCCCATCGCCTCACACACAAGATCCGCGATGCGCGTCACGCTCGTCCACGAATCCGTGCCCACGTTCACCGCCTCGAACCGATCCCTCCCCTCCCAATCCAACACCGTGAACACCGCATCCAACATGTCCTCGATGTGGCAGTATGACTTCTCCTGGCTCCCATCCCCCAAAATCTCCAACCGGGAAGGATCATCCAAAAGCTTGTGCGTGAAATCGTACACGACCCCATGCGTCAAACGCGGACCCAGGATGTTCGCAAACCGGTAACTGACCGCGTCAAAATCGAACGTATGCGCATGCCCACTGACCAGCGCATCCGCCGCCAACTTGCTCGCACCGTACGTGCTGATCGGCTTCATAGGGCCATACGACTCGGGCGTAGGAAGCTCCTCGGCCTCCCCGTACACCGTGCTCGTTCTCAGGAACAAGAACGTCTCCACACCCTCCTTGCGCGCACCCTCCAACACGTTCTGCGTCGCCTGCACGTTCTGCTCAAAATGCCGGTTCGCATCCTCCACCCCCACGCGAACATCCGGATCCGCCGCCGAATGAACCACAAGATCACACCCCTCCATCGCCGCCTCCAACGCGGGAACATCCAGCACATCCGCCTCCACGAACGTGCAATCCACACCCTCCAAGAAGGACCGATGCCCCGAGACCAGATTATCATACACCACCACCTCGCACCCCCTCTCAACCAACGCCTCCACCAAATGGCTCCCGATGAAGCCAGCTCCACCCGTCACGAACGCACGCTCATGCTCAACCACGTCGAATCCTCCTGGAAACAAACCAAACCAACACGCCAACCGCTAAAAGCACAACGGCAACCTGCAACACCACCCCCCACCCTACGATCCCCACCAAGGAACGCACCGCCCCTGCCGCGTACGCCCACAAGAACGCCGCAAACAACGCACCAATCATGATGGCCACCCACGCCCGCTGCGCAGGCAACCCGATCAACCGACCCAACGCCACGCCCGCGATCGCCCCGCTCCCCTGCAACGGCACGAACACGAACCCCACCAACCCGAAGAACGCGGACCGATCCACCAAGGATCGATCCTTCAACCACTCCTGCCCCTTCTTCGTCGTTCGACCGATCACACCCCCCACGAGGGGCACCCTCGAGAGGGCATCCCAGTTCCAAGCAAGAAGCCACGCGACCGTCATGTCCAACCCCGCGATGTACGTCGCCACCAAGAACGGGGAATACCCCGCCGCCACCGCAGCAGGGATCACGCTCTCCTTCCCCGCAGGGGGAACCATGTACGTGAACAAGAAGCCGAAGAACTGCACGAACCGCGTTGGGAACACCAAGAACACGCTCAGGATGAGCGTCGAGAACGCAAGCAAAGGAAGCGTCCACCGGACGAACGTGCTCGTTCGCCCCCGCTCACCAAGGAGCGGGATCGCCTTGAGCACGTCCTCATCAGCCACGACCCTCACTCGCCCACAGTGTCCACGACGATCATCGCGTGGTCCTTATGGAAGGGATCCAACGAGACCACATCCACCACGCGCCCGGCCTCTTCGACCGCCTCGCGAGCATCCTCGAACACGCTCTTGGGATCGCGCTCCACCGCGATGCTACGCGCCTTCACGGCCAGGAACGCGCGTCGAGGACTGAACCGTTCAACGTTCTTCACGAAGATGTCCACCTGGTCTCGTTGCGCGATATCCTGATACACGAACCCCAACGAGGGGACAAACGGTGCGTACGATCCCGTGTTCCTTGCATCCCCGATGTACGGGATCAGGTGATCAAGCTCCCGAGCGGAGCGAAGCAGGCTAAGGCCTGCTACGGGGCTTTTCTCGACGGCGACGATCGTGCCGTCCAGTTGCTTGCACATCCACGAGGCCGTCGCGCCTTCTGCAGCCCCGAGGTACAACACGTTCTCGCCCGGTTCGGGATCCCACGCGTCGCCTCCGTTGGTCTGGTAGGCGCCGAGTTTGCCTTGCCCTTGCATGCGTTGCATCATCGGTTGCCTCCTTTCCGTTTCATGGCCCGTCGTCTCCCCACGCGAGCGACCTCCTTGGCGCGCGCTTCAAGCTCGGCCTTCAGCTCGCTTGCGATATCGTTCCCTGTGAAGGCATCGGCTCGGGCGGCGATGGCGATCTTTGCGGCCATAGCGCGCGCGATTTTGCCTCGGTCTTTCGGGTGAGCGTTGTGGATCATGGGGTGTTGGAAGATGACGCCGTGCTTGGGGGGTGGCGCGTTCTCGGTGAGGTGTTTGAACACGGCGTCTTCGGCGCCGAGCATCTGGATGGTGCTGGCAGGTTCCATGGCCAAGCGGCGAAGGCCGCCGGCGTGGTGGATCAGGCGGGCTGCGATGCCTGCGCTGGTGAGCTTGGTGATGTTGGGTGCGATCTCGTTTGCGACCTCCTCGATGAAGCTTTCTAGGGGTGCTCGGCTTTCGGCTTGCTCGACCAGGCTCGTTGCGAGGCCTTCGATGGCATCGAGCTCTTGCGGGCTAAGAGGGGTGCCGAGCTCGGAGGGGTCCCATCCGTGGGCTTGGCGGATGGCTTCACCGGTGCCGTGGTCGACGATCCATCGGGCCAGTTCTTGGTGGTCGCTTGCTTTGTCGACGATCTCGGGGTTGCTTAACCGGAACCAGGCCACGAGCCGTTCGCCCATGAGGTTCTCGGTTTCATGGGCTTCGTCGAGGTACGCGACGGCTTGTTCGAGGTGGCGGCTTTGCTCGGAGAGGCTTCCGCGCACGGTGCGTTGTGCAAGCTCGAGGGCGGCTTCGTGTCGTAGGGAGGCGTCTCGTCCGTGCTCTTCCGGGTCTTGCCTTCGTAGGGGTTGAGTGGTTTTCGTGGTGTTGGGGAGCTTGGTGAGACGTTCGTCGGGAACGTGAAGCGTCTCAACGGTGCCGGCAAGTTCTTTCTCTTCGTAGAGGATCTCGCCGTTCTCGATCGTCTCCAACCGGTCCGCGATCTGTCCCGCGTCGGGGGGGAAGATGCGTTTGGCTTGGAGCGTGTCGTCCTCGTAGAGGAACACCCCGAACCATTCGGTCTCTAGGAAGCAAGAGCCCATTGGGGTACTGGAGACGAGAGGACCCCTTAACGGTTCGCGTGCAAGGCCCTGGAACCGCAAGGGGGTCGTGGCATCAGGCGGCCGGGAGCGTGAACGAGAACGTGGACCCTTCTCCCGGTGTGCTTTCGACGCTGATGCGTCCGCCGTGTCGCTCGACCAACCGGCGACAAAGGGCCAGCCCGATGCCTTCGCCTTGCTCGCGTTGGGCTGTTGCTGATCCTCGGTGGAACAGGTTGAACACGTGCTTTTGCTCCGGTTCGGGGATGCCGATGCCTGCATCCTTCACGCTCACGCGCACCATGCTCCCTTCGCGCGTGGCGCTCACCTGTACGATGGGCGGGGCATCCCCGGCGTACTTGATGGCGTTGGAGACCAGGTTCTGGAAGAGCAACGTGATCTGATGAGGGTCGCCCTTGACCAAGGGGAGCTCCTCGTGATCGATGCGCGCGCCGGAGTCGTCGATGCTGACGCCCAACGCATCCAAGGCATCCCCCAACGCGGCCTCAAGTTCGACCGGCTCTTTGGGTGGATCATCACGGTCTAACCTTGAGTAGTCCAGCAGGCTCTCGATCATGCCATCCAACCGGTTCGCGCTCGCCTGAATCTGCTCCACCAGCTCCGCATCGTCCTCGCTCAAACGCCCCTTCAACTTCCGCTCCAGCAACCCCGCGTACCCTCCGATGACGCGAAGCGGCTCACGCACATCGTGGCTGATCGCGTAGGAAACCTGACGAAGGTCCTCGTTCGACTGCTCCAAACGCGACGCATGCTCCTCAGCCTCCCCACGCGCCCTCTCCAACCGCTGGGCCAACTCACGGTACGCGCGCTTGGCCACCGTCTGCTGGTATGTGACCATCGACAACAACGAGGCCAACCCACCGGCCAAGAAGATGTACCCGATCCGGATACCCAACACCGGCATGTTCCCCTCCACCTGCCCCATCCACGCCACCAACCCTGCATACGCGAGAGCGTACGCGCACGAGCCCCCCAACGCGGCCCACGCACCGTACCGGAAGCTCACCGCGATGATGCTCACGTACCACAACGGGAAATACGGCGACGCGAAACCCCCCGTCGCGACCAAGAACAACGTGATGAACGCCGCATCCGCGAGGATCGCGAACGTCGACGACGTCAAAAACGCATACCGCTCGTAAGGGCGACGAAGCGCCATCCACGCGCTGTACACGCACGCTGCAACGATGACGCCGTACGCCACCTGCGGGAACACCGCCTCGT
>PWVY01000220.1 GCA_003561665.1 Thermoplasmata archaeon | reverse complement strand
GCCTGCTCGGCTACCACATCGTCAGCCAGGTGGGCTACATGGTCGCCGCCGTCGGGATCGGCACCGAGCTCGCGATCAACGGCGCCACCGCGCACGCCTTCGCGCACATCCTCTACAAGGGGCTGCTGCTGATGGGGGCCGGCGCGGTCCTGTACGCCACCGGCCGCGCCAAGATGAGCGAGCTCGGCGGCATCGCCAACCGCATGCGGGTCGTGCTGGCCCTGTACATGGTCGGCGCCGTCTCCATCTCCAGCTTCCCGCTGTTCAGCGGCTTCGTGTCCAAGGAACTGGTGGTCGCCGCCGCCTCGGCCGACGACCTGACCTGGCTCGTGCTGCTGCTCAAGGTCGCCTCGGTCGGGACCTTCCTGCACACGGGCCTCAAGCTGCCCTTCGGCACCTGGGTGGGCAAGCAGGGCCTCGGGCCGCGCAGCAACGAGGGCGCGGCGTTCCACGTCGGCGCCGTGCCCGCCACGATGATCGTCGCCATGGCCCTGTCGGCGGCGCTGAACCTCATCCTGGGGCTGCGGCCGAGCCTGCTGTACGACCTGCTGCCGTACGAGGTGACCTACAACGTCTACACCTTCGGCAAGGTGGTGGAGAAGTCCCAGATCCTGCTGTTCACGGCGCTCGGGTTCTGGCTGTTGCTGCCGAAGCTGCACGCCAAGGCGATCGTGACCGTCGACACCGACTGGGTCTACCGCCGGCTGCCGAGGGTGCTGCACGCCGCCTGGGAGCGGCGGCACTACCCGCACGGCCGGAGCGACGAGGCCAGCGCCGAGGTGCCGCGCCGCGGCGTCGTGGGGACCCTGACCCGGCTCGCCACCCCCACCACCACCGCCCCGCCGCTGCTGGCCACCTGGGTGCTCGGCGCCGTGGTGCTCGCGTCCGCCGCGCTGCTGCTGTTCGTGAGCCTGACATGACCCGACTCCTGCGCGCGCTCGCGATGTTCGTGGCCCTGCTGGGCTTCTGGCAGATCCTGTCCGCCCGGATCGACCCGCTCTTCGCCGTGCTGGGGATCATCTCCGCCGCGGTGCTGACCGCCTACGCGCTGTGGCTGGTGGAGAAGGTGCTCGGCCCCCGTGAGCAGGTCCGCCCCATCTCCGCGCTCGGCTTCGTCGTCTTCGCCGGGTGGATGCTGGCCCGGATGCTGCAGAGCGCCGTCTGGGTCGCGACCGTGGTGCTCGACCCGCGGCGCCGACCTCACCCCGGGGTGGTCCACTTCGACACGGGCCTGCCGAGCCCGGCGGCCCGCACGATGCTGGCGAACTCCATCTCGCTCGTGCCCGGCACCATCACGCTCAACGTCGATGGCCAGCGCTTCACGGTGCACGCCTTCACCCCGGAGAGCGTCGAGGACCTGGCCACCGCCGCCACCCAGCAGCGCATCGCCCGGGTCTTCAAGGTCGCGCCCGACGCGCCGCCGGCCATGGTCTGGGACCCCGTGCACGACGAGCTGCCGGAGGACCCCGCATGAGCGGGTTCCTGGTCACCTGCATGGTGCTGACGGCGGTCCTGATCGCCGCCGGGCTGTTCCGCGTGTTCGCCGGACCCACGGTGTTCGACCGGCTGGTGGCCGTCGCCATGGTCTCGGTCAACGGGGTCATCGTCCTGGTGCTCCTCGGGCTCGCGTTCGAGCGGTCCGACCTGTTCTTCGACATCGCGCTCGGCTTCGCGATGCTCGCGTTCCTGTTCCCGGTGGTGCTCGGCCGCTACTTCGAACGTCACGGCAGCACGCCCGGGCAGGGCGACGAGGTGGGCGGCCGCCGGGCCGCCGCCGGGGAGGAGCCGCGATGACGCTGGTCGCCAACGTGCTGATCGTCGCCGGGCTGTTCTTCATCGCGGTGAGCACCTACGCCATCCTGGCGCTCCCCGACGTCTACACCCGGGCGCATGCGGTCGCGAAGTCCGAGACCGTCGGCCTGCTGCTGGTGATCGCCGGGGCCTTCTTCCGGCCCGAGATGGAGGCCCCCGCGGCGGGACGGCTCGCCCTGCTCTTCGCCATCGCGGTGCTGGCCAACCCCACCGCCGTGCACGCGCTGCTCCGCGCCGCCTACCGCTCCGGTGCCCGGCCCTGGACGACCATGGGCCAGGAGGAAGCCGACCGCGAGTTCGGGAGGTCGGCGCCGTGATCATCCCCCTCGACATCATCATCTTCGTGGTCCTGATCGTCACCGCGGTGCTGGCGCTGAGCACCAAGGACCTGCTGGCCGCCGTGGCCCTGCTGGCCACCTACAGCCTGTTCACCGCGATCCTGTTCGCCGGGGTGGCCGCGGTGGACGTGGCGCTCGTCGAGGCGGCGCTGGGAGCGGGGCTGACCGGCATCCTGTTCGTCGCCGCGATCATGACCACCACCCGGCGCTCGAACCCACGGCTGGAGGTCCGTCGCCGCTACGTCGTGACCCCGCTGATCGTCGCGGTGCTGGCGCTGCTGCTGTACGCGTCCTCCGGGCTGCCCGACCGCGGCGACCCGGACGCCCCCGCCCAGCGGGGGATCTCTGTCGAGTACCTGACCCGCTCCCTGGACGACACCAACACCCCCAACGTCGTCACCTCGCTGCTGGCCGACTACCGGTCGATGGACACCCTCGGAGAGACGCTGGTCATCCTCACCGCGTCGCTGTCCGCCGCGCTCGTGCTGGTCCGGCGCGGCTGCGACGAGGAGGACGACCTGCCCGAGGGTGCCGGCGACCTGACCGCATCGGCGCCGGACGGCGACGAGCCGGGACCGGAGGTGGGCCCGTGATCGGGACCTACCCCTCGGTCGTGGTGCGGG
>PWVY01000041.1 GCA_003561665.1 Thermoplasmata archaeon | reverse complement strand
AGGGCTTAGACATCGACGTGCAAATCACGCCTATGGATGATGAGAACGACGGGAACGACGAGAGCGATGTGATCCGGGTGGAAGGCACGATCGATCACTTCCCAAGCCAAGCGGAAGCCCTCTTCTACAAAGACTCCAGCACGCGCGATGAAGCCAACCCCGCGTGTGGGGTACCGTTGTTTGAGAAGGTGCCCGCGCGTTTGATCCTTGAGTCTGGGGGTGACGATGACATCGAAGGGCTCGACATCGGGTACGCGAGCGGTGCAAGCACGTTCCCGGCCCCGGGTGATTGGCCGGGTAGTTTCCTGGGGTGGGTAACGGATAGCGAGGAGGACACGCTTAGCGTGCGCGCCACCATCCTCAAGAGCACGGGGGCAAGCGTGCTGGACGTAACGCGAGGGGAGGGCATGAGTGCGCACTTGAACCTGGATGAATTAGACCCCGTGCGCATCACGTACAACGATGAAGCCACGCGTGCTGTGGCGAACGTGACGCTTGAAGCCGGAGAAGACGGCGGCAACGTGCACTACACCTGCAACGACGCTCGAGAACACGAAGCCTGGGCGGGGGAGAAGGATAAATCAAGCTTCAACACGTTGGCAAGAGCCAACGTGCACACCGCGCTCGCCGAGGATACGGGGTTCGAGATCTTCGACCAGCGTGTGGAAACCCTTGAAGCCAGCCTCACGGCTCTAAAGCACGGTGTCCGTCTTGATGCCGCGCCGGTGTCTCCTGCGACCGGTGAAAACGCAGCCGGCCTCGTAGCAGAAGGCATGACCGACGATGCCAGCCTTGGAAGCTTGTTCGTGAACGCGAACCTGGCCTCTCCAACGCAGCAGGAACGGCAGGATTGCCGTGATCAGCTTAGCGGGGATGCGGGGGAGGTCACGCCGGTGCATGTGGACTGGCGTTTGCCCATCGAGGAAGGGGCGTTGGTGAGTTTCAGCACGGAACCCTTCCTCAACAACATGCCGGAGACGGATGCTTGGACGCGCATCACGGATCGGTGCGATGCTAGGACGTTGGAGGTCCAGGTGAATGGGGTGAACGAGGTTCGGTTCGATCAGCACGGGTCGTCGAATATCGAGGCGTCGATGAGCCTTGAGGAACCGCAAAGCTACGTTCTCAGATTGTTCGACTACGATGAGGATGGAGAGGAACAAGACCGACGATTGAACATCACCGAGATTCCAAGAGAATACGAACTAAGAGTAGAAACCGTCCCAGGTCCCGTCGACACGCCTCGCATCTGGATGAGCGGTTCAGAAGATATCTGGGTGTTCTCATATCTCGTAAACGAATGCTATCACGTGCTCCTTCTCGACCTCGACATCACCGATGAAGCCGAAATCGTGATGGGCCGAGGGTCTGGCTTGAATATGGAAGCTCGAGCCGAATTAGCAAAAAGTGTGGCTTTGAAGGGTATTTGTGGGGCTCTTGGGGGGGTTCAAATTCTTATGGGGTTCGCGGGTGAGGTGAAGGTGGATATCTCGGATGGGGTTCGGGCCGCGGTTGCGGAAGCCAAAGTCGCGGGGGCATGGGCGAAAGAAGCAGGCGAAGAGTCCATCCGCTTGTTGTTCGATGTTTACGGGTGGACGAAGATGAGGGATTCGCCTCGTTTCCAAGCGTATGCGGGCACGTTCGAGCATTTGGAGCTGGAAGCTCGAGACGACGAGCATGACCGTGGCGCCGGGTTCAATCTAACGGACCTCACGGATCACGGGAGTGTCTCCCTCGATACGGGGGTGCAATGGCGGGAGAACCCGGGGAGCACGAGCCCGAGAACGCTGGTGAACGGGACGCTTGTGCCGCCTTCATCGATGTGGGAAAAGGAGTGCGTGAAGTGGGAGTGGGATTCAGGTGAACGGGATTGCGTGAAACTTGAAACGAACACGCAAGTGGCCAAGCGCCTCGCGGATACCTTCTTCCATCACAGGGCGGGAATCTTCGAGGATGGCGGGTTCGGGGTGCCGGGTGAGGCGTGGTACGAGGTGCTTCGGCGACGATGACGGATCGTTTCGAACCGATGCAAGCCCTGAATGTTCGGATGGAGCACCAGTCTGATTCTCGTCACGCCACGGTAGAGGGGAAGAATCAGAAGGTGAAGAGGGGGGCAGGATTGGGGTCTACCGTTGTTTGGGCACTCGTGTTCCTCTGTACGGTTGTGCTTGCGACGGGATTAGCAATCGCATTAACCTCGATGCTCGGAACATTCGAGGACGTTTGGAGTTATAGTGGCCTCTCTCCTGACGACCACGGGATAGCCATTTCCTTGACGTTCTTCATGAGTGTCGTTGGGGCGATTCTCGCTTGGAGAACCGGCTTTCAAGGTTGGGGGACTTGGGCGTTTTCCTTCTTGCTGCTCGCTATACCGATTGGAGCGTTTTCCCAGCTGTTCTACATAGGTCCGTTTGGCCTTGCGTTTTGGATCGTGGCGAGCCTTGATGGACTGGGTCTCGTTATGGTTGGCTATCTATGCGTATCCATTCTTGGCTTAGGGTTGGTAATGCTTGCAATCTGGTCAATCGGTCCGTATGGGATGCCTTCCATTTGTGCGATGACCGCGATTATGATTCTCGCCACAGGAGTATTAGCGCCCTTACGCGGAGGTTTTGTGTCCACAACTGTCGGGGGCCCCCTAATCTTAGGTTTCATGGCAGTTGGTATACTATTGTTCCGCGAAGAATGGCCAGAAAAGACGGCTACAAGATATCGGTTCGGTTCCTTCCTTCTCAGTCTGATCGTTCCATCCCTTAGTTTCGGTGTGCTCTTAGCTCT